>JAZFQY010000277.1:0-3924 GCA_036445355.1 Alphaproteobacteria bacterium | reverse complement strand
GCCGCCGACAACAAGCTGCTCGGCCAGTTCGACCTCGAAGGCATCCCGCCCACACCGCGCGGCGTGCCGCAGATCGAGGTCACCTTCGACATCGACGCCAACGGCATCGTCAATGTCTCGGCCAAGGACAAGGCGACCGGCAAGGAGCAGGCGATCCGCATTCAGGCCTCGGGCGGATTGTCCGACGACGATGTCGATCGCATGGTCAAGGACGCCGAGGAGCACGCGGCCGACGACAAGAAGCGGCGCGAGCTGGTGGATGCACGCAACCAGGCCGACGCGCTCATCCATAACGCCGAGAAGAACCTGGCCGAGCACGGCGACAAGGTCTCGGCCGACGACAAGTCGCGCCTCGAGGCCGACATCGCCGCCCTCAAATCGGCTGTGGAGGGCGAGGACACCGACGCCATCCGCGAGAAAATAGACGCCCTGGCCCAGTCCTCGATGAAGCTCGGCGAGGCGATCTACAAGGCCGAGCAGGAGGCCGCTGCCGCAGGCGAAGGCGCCGCCGAGGCGGCCCCCGCCGACGACGAGGGCACGATCGTGGACGCCGACTTCGAGGAAGTCGACGACGAGAAGAAGAACAAGTCGGCCTCATCCTAAGGCATGTCGGGTGTCGATGGCATCCGACCCCGCGGCGGCGGGCGGCGCGGCTGAGCGGTGGGGCCGGGGGCAATGGCCAAGCGTGACTACTACGACCAGCTCGGGGTCGATCGCGGCGCCTCCCAGGACGAGATCAAGAAGGCGTACCGCAAGCTCGCCATGAAGTATCACCCCGATCGCAACCGGGGCGACGGCAAGTCAGAGCACCGATTCAAGACCATCAGCGAGGCTTACGACGTTCTCAAGGACGAGGAAAAGCGTCGCACATACGACCGCTTCGGCCACGCCGCCTTCGAGCAGGCCGGCGGCGGGCGCGGCGGCTTCGATTTCGCCGGCGGCTTCGCCGACATCTTCGACGAGATGTTCGGCGGCATGGCCGGCGGTCGCCGCGGCCAGGCCTCCACCCGGGGCGCCGACCTGCGCTACAACATGAACGTCACCCTGGAGGAGGCGTTCGCCGGCAAGCAGACCCAGATCCGCGTGCCGGCCTCGGTGCGCTGCGAGGCCTGCCACGGCAGCGGCGCCGCCGGCGGTGCTGCGCCCACCACCTGCCACACCTGCCACGGCCACGGCAAGGTGCGCGCCCAGCAGGGCTTCTTCACCATCGAGCGCACCTGTCCGACCTGCCACGGTGCCGGCAAGGTGATCGAGACGCCGTGCCGCGAATGCGGCGGCTCCGGCCGGCAGCAGCGGGAGAAGACCCTCTCGGTCAACATTCCCGCCGGGGTCGAGGACGGCACCCGCATCCGCCTCGCCTCGGAGGGCGAGGCCGGCATGCGCGGCGGGCCGCCGGGCGACCTGTACCTGTTCCTGACGGTGGAGCCGCACCGCTTCTTCCAGCGCGACGGCGCCAACATCCACTGCCGGGTGCCGATCGCCATGACCGCGGCATCGCTCGGCGGCGCAATAGAGGTGCCCACCATCAACGGCGGCCGAGCGCGCGTTAACATTCCCGCCGGCACTCAGAGCGGCAACCAGTTCCGGCTCAAGGGCAAGGGCATGTCGGTGCTGCGCTCAGGTGCGCGCGGCGACATGTACATCCAGGCCCAGATCGAGACCCCGGTCAACCTGACCAGGCGCCAGCAGGAGCTCCTGCGTGAGTTCGAGACCTCGGGCAAGGGCAAACGCTCCCACAGCCCCGAGGCCGAGGGCTTCTTCACCCGCGTCAAGGAGCTGTGGGACGATCTGAAGGATTAGGGGCGGTCGCCCTGTCGCCGGTTCCCTCCTTGTGATTGAATGTTCGGCCCGCCAGAGCAGATCCGGGTCGATGAATCGCCAAAGGCGATTCTCGTCGACCCGGCCCAACTGCTCTAACTATTTGATATAGAGCGGATTCACGTGATCGATCGGTTCCCGTGAAGCGGCCTCGATCAATCATGATCCGCTCTTGCGGCGGGAAAGATCGGGCGCGAGCGAGGGAGCAGGGGATATGGCCGTGGACCTCAAGATCGCCGTCATGGGCGCCGGCGGGCGCATGGGCCGCATGGTGGTGAAGACCGTGAGCGAAAGCGACGGCGCTGCCGTGAGCGGCGCCACCGAGGCGGAGGGCTCGGACCTCATCGGCCGCGACGCCGGCGCGCTCGCCGGTGTCGGCGCGCTGGGGGTGGCGCTGGTCGCCGACCCGGTGCCGGTCATCGCCGCTGCCGATGCGGTGATCGATTTCACCGCCGCTGCGGCGACGGTGCGCCACGCAGAGCTCGCCGCCCAGGCGCAGACGGTTTACGTCGCCGGCACCACCGGCCTCGACGCCGATCAGGAGGCGGCGCTGGTGCGCGCGGCACGCCACACGGCCCTCGTCTACGCCCCCAACATGTCGGTCGCCGTCACACTACTGTTTGCCCTCACCGAGCAGGTGGCGGGGGTCCTCGGCGCCGCCGACTACGACATCGAGATCCTCGAGATGCACCATCGGCACAAGGTCGACGCGCCCTCGGGCACCGCTCTTGGCCTCGGCCGCGCCGCAGCCGCCGGGCGCGGCGTCGCCCTCGACGAGGTGGCGGTGATGAGCCGCGAGGGCCAAACAGGGGCGCGAGCCGAAGGCGCCATCGGCTTCGCCACACTCCGCGGCGGCGACGTCGCCGGCGAGCATTCGGTTATCTACGCCGCCGAGGGCGAGCGGCTGGAGCTCGTTCACCGCGCCACCAACCGCCAGATCTTCGCCCGCGGCGCCGTGCGTGCGGCCATCTGGGCCCAGGGGCGGGAGCCGGCCCTCTATTCCATGCGCGACGTTCTAGGCGTCTGAGCGCTGCCGCGTCGCCGCACGCACGGCGACCCGGAGCCAGTGGGGCGGCGCAAACCGAAACGAATCGGACCGGCCGAAGGGCTTGACCCGCTCCACTGTCAGCGCGCACTCGGTCAGCATCAGAGTCTCGTACAGCCGCGCGTCGCGGTCGTTGACTCGGAAGACCCAGTAGATCAGCACCAATTCTGCGCCGCAGAACGGCAGTACCGGCCACGCGCCGAGCGCCGTGAAGACCGCGCCCACGGCCCCGAACGCCACAACCAGCGACGCCATCAGCAGCCGGAACCCGGCCGGGCTCAGGCTGCGGTGCGGCAGCAGCACGGTGTCGAACAGGGGGCGCCGCTCGCGGCCCTCGGCGGCATCGAAGGGGCTCATAAAAGTGATACTAGGTAGCGATTTGCCACCGGTAAAGCGCGCCGGGCCGAGGCCGCACGCGCACGTTCGCGCGACGGCCGTCGGCGCAGACCTTGGTCGGCGGGACCCGGCTCGCTAGTCTCCTGCGTCATGAAGAAAGCCCACATCGAGGCGCTTTTCCGCCGGCTCGCCGCGCGCAACCCGGCGCCGACCACCGAGCTCGACTACGCCAGCCCCTACACCCTGCTCGTCGCCGTGGTGCTCTCGGCCCAGGCGACGGATGTGGGGGTCAACAAGGCGACGAAGACCCTGTTTCGCCTCGCCGACACGCCGGAGAAGATGGTCGCCCTGGGTGCCGCGCGCCTAAGCGAGCTCATTCGAACCATCGGCCTCTACCGCAACAAGGCGAAAAACATCATCGCCCTGAGCGAGCGGCTGATTGCCGAGCATGGCGGCCGCGTGCCGCACAGCCGCGAGGAACTGGAGGCGCTGCCGGGGGTCGGGCGCAAGACCGCCAACGTGGTCCTCAACACCGCCTTCGGCCACTCCACCATCGCCGTCGACACTCACATCTTCCGCCTCGCCAACCGCACCGGACTGGCGCCGGGCAAGACGCCGCTGGCGGTGGAAACCGAGCTGGAGCGGGTGGTGCCGTCAAGCTACAGGCGCCACGCTCACCACTGGCTGATCCTGCATGGGCGCTATGTGTGCAAGGCGCGCAGACC
>JAZFQY010000276.1:0-7793 GCA_036445355.1 Alphaproteobacteria bacterium | reverse complement strand
CGGCACATCCGGGGTGCCTGTCCTGGTACTTCTCACCCGCCGGAAGGCACCCGGATCCGACAACGCCATGGTGGCCATCCCATTCAATGTCTCGGCTCGCCAGGCGTCTGCGTTGAACTCTTTGCCCTGATACCTGGCAATCGCGAAATCCTTGATCGCGCCGACGCCCGCGAGCCCGGCCATCTTGTAAGTGTGCTCGCCAGGGCGGTGAATTTTTCCTCCACGATGTCGGCATCGAGCGGCTGGTCGGCACCGGGACCGAAGAGTTGGGGAAAATGCTCCGCCTGCAGCTTGCCCAGCATCAGGTTGCAGTCGGTGACGGTGAGCGGCCCGCCGCGGCGGTAGCAGGCCGGGCCGGGATTGGCGCCGGCGGAGTCCGGTCCGACGCGGTAGCGGGCGCCGTCGAAATGCAGGATCGAGCCGCCGCCGGCGGCGACGGTGTTGATCTGCATCATCGGCGCACGCATGCGCACGCCGGCGACCAGGGTGTCGAAGGTGCGCTCGAACTCGCCGTTGTAGTGCGAGACGTCGGTCGAGGTGCCGCCCATGTCGAAGCCGATGATGCGCCCGAAGCCGGCCTTGGCGGCGGTACGCACGGCGCCGACGACGCCGGCGGCGGGGCCGGAGAGGATGGCGTCCTTGCCCTGGAACAGCCGCGCGTCGGTGAGACCGCCGTTGGACTGCATGAACATGAGGCGCGCCTGGCCGAGCTCCGCCGCCACGTGGCTCACGTAGCGGCCGAGGATCGGCGACAGGTAGGCATCGACGACCGTGGTGTCGCCGCGGCTCACCAGTTTCATCAGCGGGCTCACCTGGTGGCTGGCCGAGACCTGGGGGAAGCCGATCTCGCGCGCCAGCGCCGCCACCTGGCGCTCGTGCTCCGGTGCGCGGTAGGCGTGCATGAAGACGATGGCGGCGGAGCGAATGCCGGCCGCATAGGCCGCCTCGAGCCCGGCGCGGGCGCCGGTCAAGTCCACCGCGCGGAGCTCGTCGCCGTTGGCCAACAGGCGCTCGTCGACCTCGACGACCCGCTCGTACAGCAGCTCCGGCAGGACGATGTGGCGCTCGAACAGCTTCGGCCGGTTCTGGTAGGCGATGCGCAGCGCATCGGCGAAGCCCTTGGTGATGACAAGCACCGTGCGGTCGCCAGTGCGCTCCAGGAGGGCATTGGTAGCCACGGTGGTGCCCATCTTCACCGCGGCGATGGCTTCGGTGGGGATGGGCGCCGCCGCGTCCAGGCCGAGTACGTCGCGGATGCCCTGGAGCGCGGCGTCGCGATAGCGCTCGGGGTTCTCCGACAAGATTTTGTGGGAGACGAGGCCGCCGTCGGGACGGCGGGCGACCACGTCGGTGAAGGTGCCGCCGCGGTCGATCCAGAATTGCCAGCGCCCATCCTTCGGCGGGCGGCGGGCAGGGGCCTCGACCATGTGCGCCCCGTCGTCAATTCAACTATATAGATACTTTAATGGTAATTCATCAATGATATGTCAATACGGGTCGTCAGTGGCCACGACGAAGCCTTGCCGCGTGTGGGCTCTCCGGGCTAACTGTCGCCGCCATGGCACTGTCCCCGAGACCCGCCCGCCGCCACCGTGCCCGTCGACCGCGTACGTACGGCACGTACACCCTGCCTCGGGGCAATGTGCGGGACGCGCACAATACTTCTTTCGGGGCCGATAATCTCATGTCTCGGCGAGCGTACGCACGCGTACGCGTCCGATGGGCAAAGGATGGGGGCGCCTGAGCCATGGCCCGCAAGTCGGCCCCCGCTCAGACGCCGCCGCTCATCGCGCTCAATGGAGCCGCGGTCGGCTTCGGCGGCGCGCCCCTATTCGCCGGCCTGGATCTGGCCCTGTATCCCGGCGAGCGCGCCTGCCTGGTGGGCCGCAACGCCACCGGCAAGTCGACCCTGCTCAAAATCCTCACAAGCGAGGTCGAGCTCGATGCTGGCGAGCGCTACGCGCGGCCGGGCTTGCGCATCGCCCGCCTGCCCCAGGAGACGGAGATACGGGCCGACATGACGGTGGCCGACTATGTCGCCAAGCCCTTGGCCGCAGAGTCCCGCCACCAGGCGGCGGCGATGCTCGACCGAGTGAAGCTCGACGGGGCGCGGCGCATGGGGTCGCTCAGCGGCGGCGAGACGCGGCGGGCGGCGCTGGCACGGGCGCTCGCCGGCGAGCCGGAGGTGCTGCTGCTGGACGAGCCCACCAACCATCTCGACCTGCCGACGATCCTGTGGCTGGAGGCGAGCCTGAAAGCCAGTCCGGCGGCGATCCTCGCCATCAGCCACGATCGCTCCTTCCTCGTCGGCCTGACGCGCCGCACCTTCTGGCTCGAGCGCGGCCGGTTACGGGTGAACGACCGGGGCTTTGCCGATTTCGACGACTGGGCCCTGCGCCTGGCGCGCGAGGCCGAGGGCGCCGCCCGGCGCCTGGGTCAGCAGCTCAAGGCCGACCAGCGCTGGCTCGTGCGCGGCATCACCGCCCGGCGGCGGCGCAATCAGGGCCGCCTCGCCAGACTCCAGCAGCTGCGCGAAGAACGCCGGGTGCTGCTCGCCGGCCGCGTCCGGGCCAAGCTGGCCACCGCCAAGGCGCCCATGAGCGGCCGCCTGGTGATCGAGGCCGAGCACATTTCCAAGTCTTTCGCCGAGCGCACCGTCATCGGCGACTTTTCCACCCGCATCCTGCGCGGCGACCGTATCGGCCTGATCGGCCCCAACGGCGCCGGTAAGACCACGCTCCTCAACATGCTCACGGGGGATTTGGAACCGGACGGCGGCAGCGTGCGCCTGGGGGCCCATCTCACCGTGGAGCGCTTCGAGCAGGGGCGCGAGAGTCTCGATCCGGACGCCACCCTATGGCGCACCCTGGTGCCGGGCGGTGGCGACAGCCTGATGGTGCGCGGGCGCCAGCGCCACGTGGTCGGCTATCTGCGCGACTTCCAGTTCTCGGACAAGCAGGCCCAGGCCCTGGTCAAGACCCTGTCCGGCGGCGAGCGCAACCGCCTGATGCTGGCCCGCGTGCTGGCCCGGACGTTCAATCTGCTGGTCCTCGACGAGCCCACCAACGACCTCGACATGCAGACCCTGGATTTGCTCCTGGACACCCTCGACGCCTATGACGGGACGCTCCTGATCGCCAGCCACGACCGCGACTTCCTCGACCGCCTCGTTACCTCGACCATCGCGATGGAGGGCGATGGCAGCGCGGTCGAGTACGCTGGCGGCTACAGCGACACGCTGCGCCAGCGCCCCGAACGGCCGCAGCCGGCGCCCCGGGCCGGTCGCGCCAGGGCTCCCGAACGTACGCGTACAGACGCGAAGCTGGGCTACCGCGAGGCGCGCGAGCTGGCCGAACTGCCGGCGCGGATTGCCAAACTGGAGGACGAGATCGCCCGGCTGGAGGCGGCGCTCGCCGACCCCGACTTGTACCGACGCGACCCCGATACGTACGCAGGCACGGCGGCCGAGCTGGCCGAGCGGCAGACGGTGCTGGCGGCGTGCGAGGAACGCTGGCTCGAGCTCGAGGCGCGGCGCGAGGCACTGGCATCGAGGCGCGGATGAGGCCGCTGGATCTCCGGTCGGCGCGACGGTGGCCATCGGCGCGGACGCTTGCGCCGGGCGGCCGCGGCGCTACATAGTGAGAGTGCCAGACGGCCGGATGGCCGCGCCCCGTCAGTGGGGAAACCCGCCGGGGTGAGGAAAGTCCGGGCTCCATGGAAACACGGTGCCGGCTAACCGCCGGCGGGGGTGACCCTAGGGAAAGTGCCACAGAGAGAAGACCGCCAGCGGCCGCGTGCCGCCGGCAAGGGTGAAAGGGTGCGGTAAGAGCGCACCGCGGTTCCGGCAACGGAACCGGCACGGCAAACCCCACCGGGAGCAAGACCGAATAGGGGCGGCACCCGGGACCTGGTCCCGGAAGCGCGTTTCCACGCCGCCGCCCGGGTGGGTCGCGTGAGGCGCCGGGCAACCGGCGTCCCAGATGAATGGCCATCGCTCGCCCGGCGACGGGCAAGCACAGAACCCGGCTTACAGGCCGTCTGGCGCCGTTTTTCCACAGCTTCCCAAAAAGAACATTCAAGGAACATAATTATGCCTTAATGGCGCCCTACCATACTTGTTAATGAAACGTTAAAGATTTCACCGAGATCCGATCGACTACTGGCACTTCGCCAATCGAGGTCTGCCAAGAGGCGGATTTTTCCTCTCTTATTACTACTGAGTCCATTGACGCCCATATGGGCCCATGGTATCCCATGTGGTCCCGTTTTGAGGCGTGGGTGCCCCCGCATGGCCACGCGCAGCCTCGCGATCGGACAGAGGGCCGGAACCAACCGACGTGCCCCTGGAGGCGAGGGCGTCTATGGCGTTATTTCTGTCCACGGTGGTGAACAAGCTGGATCGCAAGGGCCGGGTCTCGGTGCCTGCGGCCTACCGCAACGCGCTCGCCGGCCAGTCCTTCCTCGGCATCGTTGCCCTGCCGTCCTTCAAGTTCCCGGCGCTGCAGTGCGCCGGCATGGACTGGATGGAGGGCCTGTCGGGCCGCATCGACGCCCTCGACCTGTATTCCGACGCCCATGACGACTTCACCGCCAGCCTGTTCGCGGACGCCCATTCCCTGCCCTTCGACGGCGACGGCCGCATCGTCCTGCCCGAGCCCCTGGTCGCCCACGCCAAGCTCACCGACAGCGCCGCCTTCGTCGGCCGCGGCCCGACCTTCGAGATCTGGCAGCCCCAGGCCTTCGAGCGCTACAAGGCGGAGGCCCGCCGGCGCGCGGCGGAGAAAGGTATGACCCTGGGCCGGGCCGACCGACCGGAGGGCGCGTGATGGCGCCCCGGGGCCATGTGCCGGTCATGTTGCGCCAGGTGCTGGAGACGCTGGCGCCGCGCGCCGGCGCCGTCTATGTCGACGGCACCTTCGGTGCTGGCGGCATGACCCAGGCCATGCTCGACGCGGCCGCATGCACCGTCTGGGCCATCGACCGCGACCCGGAGGCGGTGCGCCGCGGCGCCGAGCTGGCGCGGCGGCACGAGGGCCGCCTCACCGTCTTGCACGGCCGCTTCGGCGCCATGGCCGAACTGTTGCGCGCCCGCGGCGTCGCGGCGGTGGACGGCATAGCACTCGATGTCGGCGTCTCCTCGATGCAGCTGGACGACCCGGAGCGCGGCTTCTCATTCGCCAAGGACGGCCTCCTCGACATGCGCATGGAGCAGGCCGGCCCCGACGCCGCCGATCTGGTCAATGGGGCCGAGGAAGGGCTGCTCGCAGATATTATTTTCCGCTATGGCGAAGAGCGCCGGTCCCGGCGCATCGCCCGCGCCATCGTCGCCGCTCGCGCCCACCGGCCGATCGCCCGCACGAGCGAGCTGGCGGCCATCGTCCGCGGCGCGCTGCCGAAGGCGCGCACCCGGACCATCGATCCGGCGACGCGGACCTTTCAAGCACTGCGCATCCACGTGAACGACGAACTTGGCGAGCTCGACCGCGGCCTCGTCGCCGCCGAGGCGCTGTTGAAGCCCGAGGGCCGGCTCGCCGTCATCTGTTTCCACTCCCTCGAGGACCGAAGGGTCAAGAGTTTCTTGCGCGCGCGCAGCTCGGCGGGCGCCGGTCGGTCGCGTCACCTCCCCGCGACAAATTTGCACCGGCGCCCGCCATCTTTTCGCCTGCTGTGGCGCAAGGCATTGAGACCCTCGGCCGAGGAAGTGACCCTCAACCCGCGTGCGCGCTCGGCCCGCCTGCGGGCGGCGGTGCGCACCGCCGCCCCGGCCTGGGGCGCGAACGAGGCGGCCGCATGATCCGGCCGGCGACCCTGGCCCTGCTGACGCTGGCCGGTGCCGCCGGCGGCGCCCTGTTCCATGTGTCGTACGAGGTGCGCGCGCTGAAGGACGAATTGGCGAGTCTCGATAGGCAGATCGTCGCCGACCGCGACGACGTGCACGTTCTGCGCGCCGAATGGAGCTACCTCAATCAGCCGGCGCGGCTGGAGGAGTTGAGCCGCCGCCATCTCGGCCTCGCGGCCGTCACCGCCGACCAGATCGGCACCCTGGCCGCCCTGCCCATGCGCCCGCCGCCGGATACGGCCGAAAAGGTTGCCGAACCGGCGCTGCCGGTGCGGGTCGACGCCACGGCGCCGGCCAAGGATATCGTCGATGCGGTGCCGGCGGTGCTCGCCGCGGCCAAGCCGCGGCGCAAGCCGCCGGCGCTGGCGCGCGTCAGCAACCGGCTCGCCGGAGCAGCGCCCGGACGCTCCCTCGACGATGTGCTCTCCGAGCTGCTGACGCCGGCGACCCTGAGGACCGAACGGTGAACACATTGGCGACCGCGCCGCCTGACAGGGGGCGGCGGCCGGGTGGCGCTGCGCCCGACGCTCCGCGTCCGGTCGAGAACGCTGAGGCGCTCGAGACCAGCCGCAATCGCCTGGTCGTGGCCGGCATTCTGTTAGCTGCCGGCTTCCTGGCAGTGGCGGCGCGGCTGGTCGATGTCGCCTTCATCGGGCCGGCACAGCAACCGCACCTCGCCGGCGGCGCCGGCACGACGCCGGCACGGCGTGCCGATATCACCGACCGCAATGGCGTACTGCTGGCGACCAGCCTTGCCACCGCCTCGCTCTACGCCGACCCGCGCAAGCTCATGGACGTCGAAGCGGCGGTCGAGAAAATCTCCGGTGCCTTGCCCGATCTCGACCGCGGTGAGCTGCGTGCCAAGCTCACCGCCGACACCAGCTTCGTGTGGATCAGGCGCAACCTGACGCCGCGCCAGCAGTATCGGGTGCACCGCCTAGGCCTTCCCGGGCTCGATTTCCGGCGCGAGGCGCGGCGTGTCTATCCCCACGGCTCCCTGGCCGCCCATGTGGTCGGCTTCACCGGCATCGACGGCGACGGCCTGGCCGGCGTCGAGCGGAGCCTGGACGCGCGCCTGCGCCGGGGTCGGGAGTCCCTCGGCCTCGCCATCGACTCCCGCGTGCAGCAGATCCTGCGTCAGGAGCTGGCAGCCCAGGTGGCGCACTTCGATGCGCTGGGCGCCGGCGGCGTGGTGCTGGACGCGCGAAACGGGGAGGTTCTGGCGCTCGTCTCCCTGCCCGACTTCGACCCCAATCTCGCCGGGCAGGCGAGCGAGGATGCGCGCTTCAACCGCGTCACCCTGGGCGTCTACGAGCTCGGCTCGGTGTTCAAGATCTTCAATCACGCCGTGGCGCTGGAGACCGGCACGGCGAGCCTCGCCGACAGCTACGACGCAACGCGGCCGATCCGCATCGCCCGATTCACCATTACCGACTTCCACGGCGAGGCACGCTGGCTCACCCTGCCAGAGATCTTCATGTATTCCTCCAACATCGGCGCGGCGAAGATGGCCCTCGACGTCGGCGCCGAGGCGCAACGGCACTTCCTGTCCAAGCTCGGGCTGCTGCGGCGCAGCGCCATCGAGCTGCCCGAGGCCGCGGCGCCCTTGTATCCCTCGCCCTGGCGCGCCATCAACACCATGACCATCGCCTATGGCCACGGCATCGCGGTGAGCCCCCTGCACCTGGCGTCCGCCGTCGCCGCGGTGGTCAATGGCGGCGTCATGCATCCGCCGACCCTGCTCACGCGCCGGCCCGGCGACCCGGTGCCCGGCACACGCGTCATCTCCGCCCGCGTGTCGGACCAGATGCGGCGGCTGATGCGCCTGGTGGTCGAACACGGCACAGGCAAGAACGGCGACGCACCCGGCTATCTCGTCGGCGGCAAGACCGGCACCGCCGAGAAACTGATGGACGGCCGCTATCAGCGCGACGCGCTGATCTCCTCCTTCGTC
>JAZFQY010000275.1:0-4474 GCA_036445355.1 Alphaproteobacteria bacterium | reverse complement strand
GGCCTACGGCATGAACTCTTCTCATGAGGACGGGTCTCATGAGGAGGGGCACGGATGAGCCTTTGCGAGCAACACACAGCGGCGACCGGCAAGTTTGACCGCGCCTTACACGTTCCTGAAAACGACGCCGCCGCCCCCGGTCTGCCCCGTGTCATGGAACCCACTTCCCCGCAAGCTCAAATACCGTCCGCGCATGGCTTCCCTCGACGGTTGACAGAACCCTGGGTGCGTGCCTTTCTTTACGGCGAGCGGAGCTCGGCGAGCCGCGCGGCGCGGTTCCGCCCTTGGCGGAGACAGGCGGATAGGCGCGCCCTTCGGCGCCCCGCCCTTGCGCGGCGGCGCGCTTTCGAGCAGAGAAGCGAGTGTCATGGCGGATTATGACGTCATCGTGGTCGGCGCGGGCAACGCGGCCCTGGCGGCCGGCGTTTCCGCCCGCGAGAACGGCGCCGAACGTGTCCTGGTGCTGGAAAAAGCGACGCGCGAGACGCGCGGCGGCAACACCCACTTCACCGGCGGCCTCTTCCGCTTCGCGTTCGAGACGATCGAGGACCTGCTCGGAATCGTGCCCCAGGCGAAGGAGCTTCCCGGCTTCGTCGAGGGGGTGGAGCCCTACCCCAAGGACGCTTTCCGGGCCGACCTGCTGCGCATCACGCAGGGGCGCACCGATCGCGAGCTGGCCGACATCCTGATCTCCAACTCCTTCGACACGGTCTGCTGGCTCATCGAACAGGGCATCAAGATGGAGCCGGCCCTATCTCTCGGCGGGGTACAGGTCGGCAACGTCATCAAGTGGCCCAAGGGCGCCATCCTCCGCGTCGAGCACGAGGGCGTCGGCCTGTCCAGGACCTGGTTCGAGATCGCGGATAAGCGCGGCGTCGAGGTCCGCTATGAAACCGGCGCCTTGAACCTGATCCGCAACGGCGCGGGCCGCGTCACGGGCGTCGTCGCCAGGGGACCGGAGGCGGTCAGCGAAATCACGGCCGATGCGGTGGTGCTCGGCTGCGGGGGCTTCGAGGCCAACATGGCGTGGCGCGCCCAGTATCTCGGCAAGCCCTGGGACCACGCCAAGGTGCGCGGCAGCAAGCACAACCAGGGCGACGGCCTGCGCATGGCCCTCGAGGCCGGCGCCCTGCCCCACGGCCAGTGGAGCGGCTGCCACGCCACGCCGATCAACGCGGACGCGCCCGCCTACGGGGACCGCGAACTCACCGACAAGACCAACCGCCTCTCCTATCCCTATGGGGTGATGATCAACAAGCTCGGGCTGCGCTTCGTCGACGAGGGCGAGGACCAGCAGTTCTTCACCTACGCCAAGTTCGGCGGCATCATCCTCGACCAGCCGGACAGCCTCGCCTATCAGATCTTCGACTCCAAGGTCACGCACCTCCTCGAGCCGCGCTATGCGACGAGCGAACCCGTGACCGCGGACTCGCTCGAGGATCTGGTCGCAAAGCTCGACGTTGCGCGCGAGACGGCGCTCGAGACGCTCCATGCCTACAACGAGGCGGCAGGAAACGGCCGGTTCGACCCCGGCGCGTGCGACGGCATGCGCGCCAAGGGCATCGAGCCGCCGAAGTCGAACTGGGCGCAGCGGCTCGACACCCCGCCTTTCCTCGCCTATCCGGTGACCGGAGGCATCACCTTCAGCTTCGGCGGCTTGAAGGTGAATGCGCGGGCCGAGGTGATCGCCACGGACTGGAAGCCCATGGGCGGCCTTTATGCCTGCGGCGAGATGGTCGGCGGGCTGTTCCACTCCAACTACCCCGGCGGGTCGGGCCTGATGTCCGGCGCCGTGTTCGGCCGCATCGCCGGCGCCAACGCCGCCAGGGCGCGCGGCGTAACGGCCGTGTCCAGCCCTAAATAGAAGGCCGTGTGAGATGAGACAGGTCAAGCTCCGCGCCGTGTTCATGCGCGGCGGCACAAGCAACGCCATCATGCTCCGTGAGGCAGACCTGCCGGAGGACCGCGCGCTCTGGGCCCCGATCTTCCTCGCCGCCATGGGCAGCCCCGACCCCAACGGCCGGCAGCTCGACGGCATGGGCGGGGGGCTTTCCTCGCTGTCGAAGGTGTGCGTCATCGGGCCGCCGAGCCGCCCGGACGCGGACGTGGATTTCACCTTCGCCCAGGTCTCGGTGAAGGACGCCGCGGTCGATTATTCCGGCAACTGCGGCAACATGTCCTCCGCGGTGGGTCCCTTCGCCGTGGACGAGGGCCTGGTGCCGGCCGGGGGTGATGAGGCCGTGGTCCGCATCCACAACACCAATACCAACAAGATCATCGTTTCCCGCTTCGCGCTCGAGGTCGGTCTCGCGGCGGTGGACGGCGATTTCAAACTCCCAGGCGTCGCCGGCACCGGCGCGCCGATCCGCCTGGAGTTCCTGGATCCCGGCGGCTCCGGAACGGGCAAGCTCCTGCCCACCGGCGCCCCGACCGAGGTGCTCGAGGCACCGGGTCTCGGCCCAATTACGGCTTCGCTGGTGGACGCGGCCAACCCCTGCGTCTTCGTCCCGGCCGACGCGCTGGGCGCGTCCTGCACCGAAATGCCGGACGCGCTAAATACCCCGGACTTACTCGACAAGCTCGAAGCCGTCCGCCGCGCCGCCAGCGTCCGCATGGGAATCGCGAAGACGCCGCACGAAGCGGCGCAACTGCCCAGCGTGCCGAAGGTAGCCCTGGTTTCCGGACCCCAGGCGGCGAAAACCCTTGCCGGCGAGACCCTGGCGCCGAATGACATGGACCTCACCGTGCGCATGATCTCCATGGGGCAACCTCACCGCGCGGTGCCCCTGACCGGCGCCTTGTGCCTCGCGGTCGCCTCGCGCATCGAGGGAACCGTCGTGAACGCCGTGGCCCGGGCGCCGGCCTCGCCCGAGGACGACGTCCGCATCGCCCAGCCCTCGGGCCTGACGGTGGTCGGCGCCCGCGTGCGCAAAGAGAAGGAGTGGATCGCCGAGAGCGCCGTCGTGTACCGCACGGCGCGCCGGCTCATGGAGGGCTCGGTCCTGGTCCGCGCCTCGAAGGCGGCGGAAGCGCGGCCGAGCCTGCGGCGCGCGGCCCCGCCGGCCGCCTGAGGAGTCCCTCGCCCCGCCGGGCGGCGTCGCGGGCGCGCATCTGCGCGGAGGAATGGAGGATTCGGAATTGAAGCAAAGCGCCATTCGCCAACCGGCCGCGCCGGCCCGGCACGCGAAAGCCCTCACCGCCCCGCTCGCCGGGTGGGTCGCGAACCTGCGCCACCGGGACCTGCCCGATTCGACCCGGCGGGCGATCCGGTCGGCGCTGCTGGATACCCTCGGGGTCGGCCTCTACGGGCTGGACCGGCCGTGGACCCGCGCCGTCCGCGCCTGGACCCTGAAGGGCGCCCATCCGCCGTCCGCCGTCGGCGCGCTGGCCTCGGTGTGGGGCGAGCCCGAGCCTTCGCTCAGGCCCTGCGACGCGGCCCTCGTCAATGGCGTCTCCAGCCACGCCTTCGAGCTCGACGACTTCCACAACGCCAAGCTCCATCCGGGGGCCGCCGTCGTGCCGGCGGCGGTGGCCCTGGGCGAAGCGCTCGACGCCTCGGGCGAGCGCCTCGAGACGGCGCTGGCCGCCGGATACGAGGTGATGATCCGCACCGGCCTCGCGCTTAACCCCGCCGCCGCGCGGCTTAGGGGCTGGCACCTCACCGGGGTCTGCGGGCCTTTGGGCGCGGCCGCGGCGGGCGCCGTTCTCCTCGGCCTCGATGCGGCGACCACCGCCTGGGCCCTGGGCCTCGCCGGCACTCAGGGCTCCGGCCTGTTTGCCTTTAACGCCGACGGCGCCATGAGCAAGCGCCTGCACCCAGGAAGGGCCGCCCACGCCGGCATCCTCGCCGCCGAGCTCGCGGCGCTCGGCCTCACCGGCCCGACCCAGATCTACGAGGCCGAGGACGGCGGATTGCTTCGCGCCTTCTCCGACAGCCCGCGCCCCGAGGCGCTCCTCGAGGGGCTCGGCGCGCACTATTGCCTCGACGCCACCTCGTTCAAGCCCTATGCCTGCTGCGGCAGCCTGCATGCCCACGTCGACGCGGCGCTCAAAGCGCGCGCCGCGCTGGGCGGGCCGCCGGATCCCGGGCAACGGGTCCGGGCGGGCGTCGGCCGCGTCGTCGAGGTGCAGTGCGGCTACGCCTACGAGCCCGGCACCGAGCTCAACGCGCAGATGAGCGCCCGCTACTGCCTCGCCGTCGCCCTGCTCGAAGGCGCGGTGCTGGCGGACGCCTTCGCGCCGGAAAAACTGGCGGACCCGGCGATCGTCGACCTCGCGCGGCGCATCGCACTGGTCCACGACCCCAAGCTCGACGGCATCTATCCCGAACATTTCGTCGGATGGGTGGAGGTCGAGAAAGGCGCCGGCGAAGGTTTCGAGCGCGCCTACGTCCTCGACCCCTCCGGCTCGCCGGCGAACCCCAACCGGGAGGCCGCGCTCGAGGCCAAGTTCCGGACCCTGATGCGCGGGATGC
>JAZFQY010000274.1:0-2900 GCA_036445355.1 Alphaproteobacteria bacterium | reverse complement strand
GGTCTATCACAACAGCTATACGGGGCTGTTGAAGAACGCCCTCGACTGGCTGGGGATCAACGACTTCCGCCAGCGCCCGGTGGCGTTGATGAGTCACGGCGAACGCTCGACCCAGGCCGTGGACCATCTGCGCATCGTCGTGCGCGGGGTGCTCGGTGTGGCGATCACAGCCCAGGTGTGTACCCGCGAAGACGACTTCGCGGCCGCGCCCGACGGCGACGGCCTCTACGAGCTGATCGACGCGGACATCCTCGCCCGCGTCGAGCGGGTCGCCGACGAGCTCATGGTTTTCGCGCGGCATTTGAGGGAGGTGAGGGCGGGGGCGTAGGGCGTCATACTTCGACAGGCAGACCATGAGAGCTTGAGCCGAAATTGGGCCGCACCGTGAGCTTGTCCTTACACTGAGCCTGCCGAAGGGCAGGGCCACAGAGCGTGCCCCTCACTTCCAGATACTTCTCCCACTCCCCGGCAGGCCCAAGTCGGGCCACATGGCGGTGACCTTCTCGATCACGTCGCCACTCATGCCGAGCTTGCGGCCCCATGTCCGCGCCGTCTCGGGCGGCCATTTGTTGGTCGCATCGAGCCCGATCTTGGCGCCGAGGCCGGGCTCGGGCGAGGCGAAGTCGAGGTAGTCGATGGCCGTGTGCTCCACCACCATGGTGTCGCGCGCCGGGTCCATGCGTGTCGCCACCGCCCACATGACGTCCTTCCAGTTCCGGGCGTCGATGTCGTCGTCGACCACGATCACCCACTTGGTGTAGGTGAACTGGCCGAGCGTCGACCACACCCCCATCATCAGCCGGCGCGCGTGGCCGGGATAGGCCTTGCGTATCGAGACCACGGCGATGCGGTAGGAGCAGGCCTCGGGCGGCAGCCAGAAGTCGACGATCTCCGGGAACTGCTGCTGCAGGAGCGGGATGAACAGCTCGTTCAGGGCCTCGCCCAAGACCGAGGGTTCGTCCGGCGGCCGGCCGGTGAAGGTGGACAGGTAGATTGGCTCGCGGCGCATGGTGACGGCGCTGAGGCGGAACACCGGGAAGCGCTCGGCCGCGTTGTAGTAGCCGGTGTGGTCGCCGTAGGGGCCCTCCGCGCCCGTCTCGTCGGCCGCGACCGTGCCCTCGAGCACGATCTCGGCCTCCGCCGGCACCTTGAGCGGCACCGTCTTGCAATCGACGAGGCTCAGCCGCTTGCCGCGCAGCAGTCCGGCGAACTGGTACTCCGATAATGTCTCGGGCACCGGCGTCACCGCGGCCAAGATAGTGCCCGGGTCGGCGCCGATCACCGCCGCCACCGGCATCGGCTCGGCGTGTTTCGCACGCCAGCGCGCGTGGTGCCGGGCGCCGCCACGGTGGCGCAGCCAGCGCATGAGGGTGGTGTCGCGCCCGGTCACCTGCATGCGGTAGATGCCGAGGTTGAAGGCCGGCTCGTCCTTGCGCTCGGGGTCCTGGGTTACCACCAGGGGCCAGGTGATGAGGGGTGCGGGCTCCCCCGGCCAGCAGGTCTGCACCGGCAGCCGGGCGAGGTCGATGTCGGCGCTTGTCAGCACCACCTCCTGGCACGGGGCGCCGGAGACCGCCTTCGGCCGCATCGACATCACGGTCTTGAGCAGGGGCAGCTTGTCCCACGCGTCCTTGAGGCCCCCCGGCGGCGCCGGCTGGCGCAGGTATGCCAGGGTCTTGCCCATCTGCCGCAGCTCGTGCGGCTCGCGGTCCATGCCCCAGGCGACCCGCTCCACGGTGCCGAACAGATTGACCAGCACCGGCATCCCGTAGGGAGCACCGCCGGCGCCCACGACGTTCTCGAACAGCACCGCCGGCCCGCCCTCGGCCAGGAGGCGGGTCTGGATCTCGGTCATTTCCAGCACCGGCGACACGGGATGCGCGACGCGCACGAGGCGCCCCTGCCGCTCCAGGCGGGCCATGAAGTCGCGCAGGGAGGCGTAGGGCATGGGCGGGCTCGCGGATTGGCTCGCGCCAATGGACACCGGCATACCTCGCCGGTCAAGCGGACGCCCGCGCCCAGCGGTTAAGTCCGCCTGGTTAGATTTCCTAAATACTCGCCGGCCAGGATGGCGCCGGCCAAGATGGCGCTGGCGGCCCGAGGACGGCCAGAGGTTGGAAAAAGCATGAGCGAGCGGTACTGGGTCGTCGGCGGCGAATACACCGACACATCCTTCACCGAGATCGCCAACGGCGGCGCCGAGGTTCGCCACGGACCGTTCGGCGCCTACGAGGCGGCGCGCGAGAAATGGGCGTCCCTGAGCTGGGCGGCGGTGGACGACGCCCATGTGCGCTACCGCATCGAGAAGGTGGGGTCGGAGAAATACTGGGTCGTCGGCGGCGTCTACACCGACACCAGCTTTCGCGCCACCGTCGACGGGACGGCGGAGGAGCGCTTGGGACCGTTTACGAGCTATAACGAGGCGCTCGCCGCCTGGCGCGGCCGCGCCTGGTCGACGGTCGACAACGCTAACGCCCGCTTCCGCATCGAGAAGGTATGAAGTCAGGCCTCGCCGGCGCGGCAACCGCGCAGGTGGAGACCCGGCAGCCGCCCCAGGGTAGGGGCGGCGCGCCAAGCGTTAAAATCGCGAGAGCGTCAGGGCGCGTCAGGAGATGTGACCGGCGAGGAGGGCGCCGGTGACGATCAGCCCGAAATCGCGGTTCGATTTGAACGCGGAAAGGCAGCTCTTCGGCTCATCGAGGTCGACGCGCCGCACCTGCCGGACGAGGTGCAGGGCCGCCAGGGCGAGACCGGCGTAGAACGGCCACGCCAGCCCCACCAGGGCGCCCGCCAGGGCAAGGAGGGCGACGGTGGCGGCATAGAAGCCGGCGATCCAGGCCAGGCTGCTGCGGCCGAACAGGAGCGCCGTCGATTTGAGGCCGAGCAGGGCATCGTCCTCC
>JAZFQY010000273.1:0-2068 GCA_036445355.1 Alphaproteobacteria bacterium | reverse complement strand
GAGCTCGTATTTCCAGCAGGCAACGCTCATAGGGCGTCGGCGGGAATGACGAAACTGTCGAGCACCTTCTTGGTTCCGGCCTTGTCGAAGGCGATCTCGAGCTTGTTGTCGTCGGCGGCGCGCACGGTGCCGTAGCCGAACTTCTGGTGGAACACGCGCTCGCCGCTTTCAAAACCACCCCGCGGCGGCGCCTGACGCGTGACCGGCTGGGCCTCGCCGTCGATCATGAGTGGCGGACGCCGCCGGGCGCGGTAGCCGCCCGAGGCGAAGCCGCCGAAATAGGACCCGCCCGCCTCGGCGAGGCCACCGCCGCGATAGAGGCCGGGCGCGCTCTCCACGGTCACGTGCGCCTCCGGCAGGTCGGCGACGAAGCGGCTGGGGATGGCGCTCACCCAGCCGCCATGCATGCGCCGGTTGGCGGCGAAGGAGATCTGCGCCCGGCGCTTGGCGCGGGTGAGGCCGACATAGGCCAGGCGGCGTTCCTCCTCCAAACCCTTGGCGCCGTTTTCGTCCAGATTTCGCTGGTGCGGGAACAGCCCGTCCTCCCAGCCGGGCAGGAAGACGGTGTCGAACTCGAGCCCCTTGGCGGAGTGCAGGGTCATGATGGTGACCACATCGCCGCCGGCGGCCTCGACGTTCTCCATCACCAGGGAGACGTGCTCGAGGAAGCCGCCCAGATTGTCGAACTCGGCCATGGCGGCGACCAACTCCTTCAGGTTCTCCAGCCGGCCCGGCGCCTCTGGCGAGCGGTCTTCCTGCAGCATCGCCGTGTAGCCGGACTCGTCGAGCACGGTCGCCGCCAGCTCGGTTTGGGGCAGCGCCATGGCGCGCCAGCGCTCGAAGTCCGCGATCACATCGGCGAGCGCGCGCCGCGCCCGGGGCTTGAGCTCATCTGTCGCCGTCACCTCGCGCGCGGCGTGGGTGAGGGCGCAGTTGCCGGCGCGAGCGGCGGTGTGCAGCACACGGAGTGTGGCGTCGCCAATGCCACGGCGCGGCTTGTTGACGATGCGCTCGAAGGCGAGGTCGTCGTTCGGCTGGTGGATGACGCGCAGATAGGCGATGGCGTCGCGGATCTCCAGGCGCTCGTAGAAGCGCGGGCCGCCGACGACGCGGTAGGGGACGCCCAACGTCAGAAACCGCTCCTCGAACTCGCGCGTCTGAAATCCGACGCGCACCAGGATGGCGATGTCGGCGAGGCGCGCGCCCTGGCGCTGCAGTTCCTCAATTGAGTCGCCGACCACGCGCGCCTCCTCCTCTCCGTCCCAGACGCCGCGCACGGCGACCTTGTCGCCGCCGTCCTCGGCCGTCCACAAGGTCTTGCCCAGGCGGCCTTCGTTCTTGGCGATGAGGCCCGAGGCGGCACCCAGGATGTGCCGGGTGGAGCGGTAGTTCTGCTCCAGTCGGATCACCTTGGCGCCGGGGAAGTCGGTCTCGAAGCGCAGGATGTTGCCCACCTCGGCCCCGCGCCAGGCGTAGATCGACTGGTCGTCGTCGCCGACGCAGGCGATGTTGCGGCGCTTCTGGGCGAGCAGGCGCAGGAGCAGGTACTGGGCGACGTTGGTGTCTTGGTACTCGTCCACGAGGATGTAGTGGAAGCGCTCTTGATAGTCGGCGAGCACCTCGTCATGGCCGGTGAACAGGGTCAGGCAGTGCAGCAGCAGATCGCCGAAATCGACGGTATTCAGCGTCGCGAGGCGGGACTGGTAGGCGGCATAGACCTCGGCCAGCCTGCCGCCGGCCAAGTCGCCCGCATCGGCCGTCGAGACCTTGCCGGGCGCCAGGCCGCGGTCCTTCCAGCGCTGGATCGCCGCCAACAGCACCCGCGCCGGCCACTTCTTGTCGTCGATGTTCTCAGCCGCCAGCACCTGCTTCAACAGCCGGATCTGATCGTCCTCGTCGAGGATGGTGAAGTTGGGCGCCAGGCCGACGCGCTCGGCGTGACGGCGCAGGATGCGCACGCCCATGGCGTGGAAGGTGCCGAGCCAGATGGCATCCGCCGGCCCGCCGACCATGCCGGCCACGCGCGCGCGCATCTCCTGGGCGGCGCGGTTGGTGAAGGTGACGGCCA
>JAZFQY010000272.1:0-4245 GCA_036445355.1 Alphaproteobacteria bacterium | reverse complement strand
GCGGTGCACATGCGCATCTCCAGTCCGCCCACCTCCCACTCCTGCTTCTACGGCATCGACACGCCGGAGCGCGAGGCCCTGCTCGCGGCCAAGCACGACGTCGACGGCATGGCCCGGGTGATCGGCGTCGACAGCCTCGCCTTCATCTCCATCGACGGGCTTTACCGGGCCTTCGGCGAGCCCGGCCGCGAAGACGGCGCGCCGCAGTTCTGCGATGCGTGTTTCACCGGCGACTATCCGACCACACTCAGCGACCGCAGCCACGGCGACTTGCCTGTGCAGCTCTCCCTCCTCGCCGAGACCGGTTGAGCGTTGTGTCGGGCACCGTGCTGTCGAAACTGATCAACGGCGCGGCGGCGGTCCTCGGAGCGGCCCTGTTCTCGCAGTTCCCGGCCTTCTACCAGCAATACCTGCAGCGCCTCGGCGGCGGCCTGGATCAGGCCAGGATCGCCGTGCAACGCATCGAGGAGGTGGCCCGGTCTCTCGGCTTGACGGTCGACAACATGGTCGAGCGCTTCATGATGAGCCGGGACGCGGCCTACAAGTCCCTGGGCGCGATCAACGTCCAGGTGCTCGAGGACCTGCAACGGCTGCAGGAGGCCGAGGCGGCCCTGGCGAATGCGACCGGTGTGGACCGAATCATCCAGTTCTTCAGCCATCTGGACATGACAGTGGCCGGCGGAACGCTGCGCACCTACGAGCCGGCGCTGCCGCTGACGCTGGAAGCGCTCGTCTATGCGGCGATCGGGATGCTGTTCGGCATCCTCGTCTATAGCGGGATCGAGTATTTCATGCGTAGCGGACGGCGCAAAGCGGAGTGAGCGGCGGCAGTCTCGCCGGGCGCGTCGCCCTCCTCACCGGCGCCTCGCGCGGCATCGGCGCCGCCGTCGCCCGCCGCTTCGCCGCCGAGGGCGCGCATGTGATGCTGATCGCACGCACGGTGGGCGGCCTCGAGGAGGTCGACGACGCGATCCGGGCAGAGGGCGGCAGCGCCACCCTGGTGCCCCTCGACCTCACCGACTTCGAGCGCATTGACGCGCTCGGGCCGTCGCTGCTGCAGCGTTTCCAGCGCCTCGACGTGCTGGTCGCCGCCGCCGGGGTACTCGGGACGCTCTCCCCCCTGGGCCATGTGGAGCCGGCCGTCTGGCGGTCGGTGATCGATGTCAACCTGACCGCCAACTGGCGCCTCATCCGTATCCTGGATCCCCTGCTGAGGCGCTCCGACGCCGGCCGGGCGATCTTCGTCACCGCCGAGGTGGCGCGCGCGCCCAGGGCCTATTGGGGACCCTATGCGGCCGCCAAGGCGGCGCTGGAGGCGTTGGCGCTCACATGGGCGGCGGAGTCCGCCAAGTCGTCGCTGCGGGTCAACCTCGTCGACCCCGGGCCGGTGGCAACGGCGCTGCGCGCCCAGGCCTACCCCGGCGAGGATGCGAGCCTGCTGCGCCGGCCAGATGAGATCACCGGCGCCTTCGTCGATCTGGCGGCCGCCAAATGCACCGACAATGGTCGATTACTGCGCTTAGGAAATTGAACTAATTTGCTGAGACATATGGATTTTCCCCCTTTCTCGCCTGCAGTCGGATGGGCGTCCCGGTGAGCCCGAAATCGTCGCGCAGGTGGTTTTCCAGATAGCGGAGATAGGCCGCCGGCAGCTGCGACGGCATGCTGCAGAACAGGGCGAAAGTGGGCGGCCGCGTCTTCGCCTGGGTAATATACCGCAACTTGATGCGCCGGCCGCGCCGGTCGAGGGGCGGCGGATGGCGCTCCACCATCTGTGCCAGCCAATCGTTGAGGCGCGCCGTCGGCACCCGGCGGTTCCACACCGCGTGGGCCTCGAGCACCGCCGGCAGCAGCGCCGCCAGGTTGGCGCCGGTGAGCGCCGACAGTGTAAGCACGGGCGCGCCGCGCGCTTGGGGCAGGGAACGCTCAAGGCGATCCGCTAATCGGCGCCGGGCGGCGCCGCGGTCACGCACCAGGTCCCACTTGTTGGCGGCGAGGACGAGCGCCCTGCCCTCCTCCACCACATGGCGGGCAATGGTCAGATCCTGCTTCTCCAACATGAGCGTGGCGTCGAGCACCAGCACCACCACCTCGGCGAACCGAATCGCGCGCAGGCTGTCGGCGACGGACAGCTTCTCGAGCTTGGCCGTGATATGGGCGCGGCGGCGCAGGCCAGCGGTGTCGACGAGCGCGATTTCCCGGTCTTGATAACGCCAGCGCACGGCGATGGCGTCGCGAGTGACGCCGGGCTCGGGTCCCGTGAGCATCCGCTCCTCGCCCAGGAGGGCATTGATCAGCGTCGACTTGCCCACATTGGGCCGGCCGACGATGGCGAGCATGAGGGCCTTGTCCGCCGGCGCCGCCTCGCCCGCCTCGAGGTGTGGCTGGATCGCCTCGTAGAGCAGCGCCAGCCCGTCGCCATGCTCGGCGGAGATCGGCACCGGCGACCCCAGGCTCAGGCGGTGCGCCTCCAGAAGCCCCGCCTCTCCCGCACCGCCCTCGCACTTGTTCGCGACCAGCACCACCGGCCGGCCGAGGCGGCGGAGCCAATCGGCAAAATGCTTGTCCAGCGGCGTCACCCCGGCGCGGGCATCGATGACGAGCAGTATCAGGCTGGCCTCGGCCAGGGCGCGCTCGGTCTGCCGGCGCATGCGCGCCCCGAGGCTGTCGTCGAAGGCGTCCTCTAGCCCGGCCGTGTCAACGACATGGAACTCCAAATCGGCGAGCCGGCCCGCGCCCTCGCGCCGGTCGCGGGTGACGCCGGGCGCCGCGTCGACCAGCGCCAGGCGTTTGCCGACGAGGCGGTTGAACAGGGTCGACTTGCCCACGTTGGGCCGGCCGACGATGACCACGGTGCCGGTCATGGGCGCCAGCACTCAGCGCAAGGCGACGAGCTCGGCCGAGTCGGAAAGTAGATAAAGCGTGTTGTCGGCGACCGCCAGGGGCACGGTGACGCCGCCCGGGGTCTCGATGCTGCCGAGAATCTCGCCGGTGAATGGCGACAGGGTGAGCGCCTCGCCGTGGCCGCCGGCGATGATCAACCGGTCACCGGCGACTATAGGCCCGGTCCAGATGCGTCGTCCTTGCTTGTCCTCGGGGTTCTTGAACAGGCCGATCGGCGTGACCCAACGCACGCGTCCGTCGCGCGCGGTGAGGCAGGCGATGAGCGCGTCGGTCGACAGCACATAGATGAACTCGCCGGCGATCCAAGGCTGCTCGACGCTGCCGATCTCCGCCTCCCAGATGCGTCGGCCGCTGCGCAGGTCGATGGCGAACATGCGACCGGAATGGCTGACGGCATACACGCGGCCGCGGTCGACCACCGGCCGCCCGCGGATGTCGGCAAGCGCCGAGACGGCGTCGAGGCGGCGGATGGCGGCCAGACTCTCCGCCCACAGCTCGCGCCCGTTCTGCACCCTTAGCGCAAAGATCTCGCCCGAGGAATAAGGTACGATGACGATGTCGCCCTCGACCGCGGGGCTGGCGCCGCCGAGCAGTCCGGCGGTCTCGGCGATGCCGGCGTGGCTCCACAACAACTGGCCGCTGGTCGCGTCCAGCGCATGCAGCTGATTGTCCTTGGTCACCGCGAAGACGCGGCCGTCGCGCGCCGCCGGTGCCGCGCGCATCGGCCCCGACACGGTGCTGCGCCAATTCACCTCGCCACTTGCGGCGTCGAGGGCGATGACCTGGGCGAAACCGGTCGTGACGAAGAGTCGGCCACTGTCGAAGGCGAGGCCAGCGCCCCAACTACCGTCGCGTTCGTCCCTGGGCTCGAGCTCGGTGCGCCACAGCAGGGCACCGTCGCCGATGGCAAAGGCCGAGACCACCGCCCGCGCGTCGATCACAAAGACCCTGCCGTCGGCAATCACCGGGCCGGAGAGCATCCGCTCCTCGTCGCTCGAACCTCTCCCCGCATTGGCGCGCCAGGCGACACTGAGCGAATCGGGAAGGGCGAGGTGGTGCATGGCGTGGTTGGCGTAGCCGCCCTGCTGCGGCCACTCGACATTGACCGTCGGGCGCGGCAGCCTGACGTCGAGATCGGCGATGCGTGTGTCTTTCTCTAGCGCGACGGTGGTCAGCATCACGGGAATGCGCGTTCCAGGCAGGGGCGGCTCCTCGCTGCCGCCGAACCAGGCGCCGCAGCCGGCGAGGAACAGGCATGCGGCGGCGGCCGGCATAAGCCGAGCGCTCCGGCATACGCGGGGGCAGGGCACGGTCATGGCGCTCTCACCCCTCAGCCGCGCA
>JAZFQY010000271.1:0-3396 GCA_036445355.1 Alphaproteobacteria bacterium | reverse complement strand
TTACCGGATGCGCGCTCGAGGATCTCGATCGTGAGCCTACGGATGGCAAGCTCCTTCTGCAGCTCGATGCGGGAGCTTCGCGGCCCTGGCCGACGGCCTGGAGCGGCGGCAGGAGGCGGTGCCGGTGGCGCTCGTCGCCTGGACCGAGGAGCTCGCCGCCCTGGCGCGGCCCTTCGAGGCGGCGATGACCGGCTCGCCGCGCCCGCTTTCAGAGCTTTTGGGCCTGCACGTCGCCTTCGCCGAGGCCCTGTCCGCCGGCGAGACCAGCGCCGGCGCCGATGCCCTGTGGGCGGGCGACGCCGGCGCGGCGGCGGCCGCCTTCGTCGCCGATCTGGCGGCGGCCGGCGACGTGATAGGCGCGCTGTCGGGCCGACGCTATCCGGCGCTGTTGGAGCAGCTCATGGCCGGCCGCGTCGTCCGGCCGCGCTACGGTACCCATCCCCGGCTCGCCATCCTCGGGCCGATGGAGGCGCGGTTGCAGAGCTTCGACACGGTGGTTCTCGGCGGCCTCAACGAGGGCACCTGGCCGGCGGAGGTCGAGGCCGACCCGTGGATGAGCCGCCCCATGCGCGCCGCGTTCGGCCTGCCCCTGCCGGAGCGGCGCATCGGCCTGGCGGCGCACGACTTCCAGCAGGCAACGGCGGCGCCGCGGGTGGTGCTGACCCGCGCCGAGAGGGTCGAGGGCACCCCCACCGTGCCGTCGCGCTGGCTCACGCGGCTGGAAAACGTGGTGCGCGCCGCCGGGCTGGAAGATGCGTGGCCGGACCGGGGCCCGTGGCTTTCGTGGTGGCGACGTCTCGATGCCGACGCCGGGCCGCCGCGCGCCGCCGCCCCGCCGGCGCCGAGGCCGCCCGTCGCCGCGCGACCGCGTCGCCTGTCGGTGACCCAGATCGAGACCTGGATGCGCGATCCCTATGCCATCTATGCGCGCCATATCCTCGGCTTGAAGGCGCTCGACCCCATCGACGCAGCGCCCGACGCCGCCGCCTACGGCACCCTGATCCACCGGGCGCTCGATCGCTTCGTCGCCGCGCACCCGACCGGCCCGCTGCCGCCGAACGCGCTGTCGCGCCTGCTCGTCGCCGGCGAGGCGGCGTTCGGACCGGCCCTCGGCCAGCCCGGGGTGTGGGCGTTCTGGTGGCCGCGCTTCGAGCGCATCGCGCGCTGGTTCGTGGCCGAGGAAGTCGCCCGCCGCGCCGCCATCGCCGAGGCGATCAGCGAGCGCCGGGGCGAGCTCAGCTTCGCGGCGCCGGGCGGACCGTTCATCCTCTCCGCCGTTGCCGACCGCATCGAGCGTATGGCCGACGGCACGCTTGCCATCATCGACTACAAGACCGGCACCCCGCCGTCGAAGAAGGAGGTGGCGGCCGGCTTCGCGCCGCAGCTGCCCCTGGAGGCGGCCATCGCCCGCGCCGGTGGCTTCCGCGACTTGCCCGGCGCCGAGGTCTCGGCGCTCGCCTATTGGCGGCTCGCCGGCGGCGAGCCCGCGGGCAGGGTCCATGCCGCCGGCGACGACCCGTCGGCGCTGGCGGACGCGGCCCTGGCGGGCCTGCAAGGGCTGGTCGCCTGCTTCGACGATCCGTCGACCGCCTATGTCAGCCGGCCGCGGCCCGACGCGGCGCCGCGCTATTCCGACTACGAGCACCTGGCACGGGTCAGGGAGTGGGCAGCCGGCGAGGAGGAAGCCCCGTGAGCGACCGGCCCGCCGTCCGCGGTCAGGCCGTGCGTACGCAGCGCCGGGCGGCGCGGCCGGGGGCCAGCGTCTGGGTCAGCGCCTCGGCCGGCACCGGCAAGACCAAGGTGCTGACCGACCGGGCGCTGCGCCTGCTGCTCGCCGGGGCGGCGCCGACACGCCTGCTCTGCCTCACCTTCACCAAGGCGGCGGCGGCGGAGATGGGCAACCGCGTCAGTCGCACCATGGGGGCGTGGGCGACCATCGGCGACGCCGATCTCGACAAGGAATTGACAGACCTGCTGGGGCGCGCGCCCGGCGCGGAGGAACGTGGCGGCGCCCGGCGCCTGTTGGCCCGGGTGCTCGATGCGCCGGGCGGCATGAAGATCATGACCATCCACGCCTTCTGCCAGTCGGTATTGCGCCGCTTTCCCCTCGAGGCCGGCGTGGCACCCCATTTCGAGGTCATGGACGAGCGCGACGCGGCCGAGGCCCTGGAGGAGGCGAAGGTCGAGCTGCTCGCCCGCCTGCGCGCCGGCGGCGGCGGCACCGAGCGCGCCCTGGCCGAGGTGACGCGCAACATCCACGAGACCGGCTTTCCGGCATTGATCGGCGCCCTGGCGGGCGAGCGCGGGCGCCTGGCCCGCCTGGCGCGCGAGGCCGGCGGCCTCGATGGGCTTGTGGCGCGCATCGCCCGCTTCCTCGGCATCGGCCCGGACGAGACCGTGGAGGGCGTCGTCGCGGCGGCCTCGGCCGACGGCGCCTTCGACGTCGAGGGCCTCGGCCGCGCCGCCGCGGCCCTGAGCAAGGGCTCGGCGGCGGACCAGAGGCGGGGAGAGGCCATCGCCCAATGGCTGGCCGCCGGCCGCAACCGCGGCGATGGGTTCGATTTCTATTTGGGACGGTTTCTGACCGGGGAGCTCATGCCGCGAAAGTCGCTGTTCACGAGGGGACCCGCCGTGGCCCTGCCGCAGCTGCCCGAGATTCTGGCCGCCGAGCAGGCGCGGCTACTGGCGGTTGTGGAGCGGCGGCGCAAGGCGAAGATTTGCCAGGCGACCGCGGCTTTGTTGCGCCTGGGCCTGGCGCTCCTCGACGCCTATGCCGAGAAGAAGGCGGCGCGCGCCCGCCTCGACTACGACGATCTGGTGCTGCAGACGCGCCGGCTGCTGGAGCAGCCAGGCTTGGCGCCCTGGGTGCTGTTCAAGCTCGATGGCGGCCTCGACCACATCCTCATCGACGAGGCGCAGGATTCGAACCCCGATCAATGGGGCGTGGTGCGTGCCCTGGCCGAGGAGTTCTTCGCCGGCCAGGAGGAGGGCGCGCGCCCGGTGGCGCGCACCGTCTTCGCGGTCGGCGACGTGAAGCAGTCGATCTTCGGCTTCCAGCGCGCCGATCCCGCCGCCTTCGAGGCGATGCGGCGCCACTTCCGCGGCCGTGTCGAGGCCTGGGGGCATGACTGGGACGACGTGCCGCTGGAGGTGTCCTTCCGCTCCACCGCGGCGGTCCTGCAGGCGGTGGACGCGGTGTTCGCGTCCGAGCCGACGCGGCGCGGCATGGCCGAGGCGCCCTTCACCCACCTGGCCGAGCGCGCCGGCGACGCCGGCCTGGTGGAGCTGTGGCCGCCGCTCGAGCCCACGGCGGCGGCGGCGGCGGAGGCGTGGAAGCCGCCGGTGGAGCGCGTCGCCGGCGACAATCCGCGCGGCCGCCTGGCGGCGCTGCTGGCC
>JAZFQY010000270.1:0-2072 GCA_036445355.1 Alphaproteobacteria bacterium | reverse complement strand
ACCGATCTGGCGCTCGCCACGGCGAGCGAGCTCACCGAGCTCTACCGTGCCGGCACCGCCTCGCCGGTGGAGGCGACCGAGGCCGCGCTCGCGCGCATCGAGGCCCATGACGGGGCCCTGAACGCCTTTCGCCTGGTGGACCGGGAGGGGGCGCTGGCAAGCGCGCGCCAGTCCGAGGCGCGTTGGCATGCAGGCGCCCCCCAGGGCTTGCTCGACGGCGTGCCGGCGACGGTCAAGGATCTGGTGCTGACCCGCGGCTGGTCGACCCTGCGCGGCTCGCGCCTCATCGCCGAGGACCAGCCCTGGCCCGACGATGCGCCGGCGGTCGCCCGCCTGCGCGCCCACGGCGCAGTGCTCCTGGGCAAGACGACGACGCCCGAGTTTGGCTGGAAAGGCGTCACCGACAGCCCCTTGACCGGCATCACGCGCAACCCCTGGAACACCGAGCGCACTCCCGGCGGCTCCAGTGGTGGGGCGGCGGTCGCCGCCGCCATGGGCATGGGGGCGCTGCATGTGGGCACCGACGGCGGCGGCTCGATCCGCATCCCGTCGAGCTTCACCGGCACCGTCGGCCTCAAGGCCAGCTTCGGCCGGGTGCCCCACTGGCCCTATGGCCCCTTCGGCACCCTCGCCCATGTCGGGCCGATCACCCGCAGCGTCGCCGACGCCGCCCTGATGCTGACCGTAATCGCCGAGCCGGATATCCGTGACGGCTATGCGGTGCCGGCCGACGGTGCCGACTACCGCGACGGGCTGGAGGATGGGGTCGAGGGGCTGCGCCTCGCTGTGAGCCTTCGCGCCGGCGCGCGCCATGTCGAGCCCGAGGTGGCACGGCTGGTGGAGGAAGCGGCGCATGCGTTCGAGGACCTGGGGGCCAGGGTCCAGGCAGCCGATCCGGACATCGGCGACGCCCACGACATCTTCATGACGCTGTGGTTCGCCGGCGTCGCCCGGCTGCTCGCCGCCTTCGGCGACCGGGCGCGGGCGCTCGCCGACCCGGGCCTGGTCGCGATCGCCGACAAGGGCAGGGCGCTCTCCCTCGCCGTCTATATGGAGGCGATGGACGCGCGCCGCGCGCTTGGCCTCAAGCTGCGCCGCTTTCTTGCCGACTTCGACCTGCTGCTCATGCCGACGATGCCGCTGACGGCCTTCGCCGCCGGCCGCGATCTGCCCGACGGCCCGGACGGGGACTATTGGCTCGACTGGAGCCCGTTCACCTACCCCTTCAACCTGTCGCGCCTGCCGGCGGCGTCGGTGCCCTGCGGCCTCGCCGCCGACGGCCTGCCGGTGGGGTTGCAGATCGTCGGTCCGCTATGGGCCGAGGCGCTCGTGCTCCGCGCCGCGCGCGCCTTCGAGCGCGCCCGCCCCTTCGCCCTGCCGCCCCTGGCGCGCGGCTGAGCGGGCCTCCGCGAGTGGTCGCCACCGCCGCATCGGCCCACGCGCCGTGGCTACCGAAACGGGGCGCACTGCCAATACGGGCTTCGTCGCCACGGTCATCACGAGCCCTTACCTAGTGCGGGTCTTCGCCGAACCCGGCCTTCCCGTGAGGGTCGGAAAACGTCATTGACGGCGTTTGATCCGGCAGATACCGGGCCTCAAGGGCAGTCGGTGCCGATCCCAATCAGTCCCCAGCCGAACACCTCGTCCCGGCCCGGCGCGCCGAGGTCGCGCGCGCTGCGCGCCAGGGCCCGGCGGACACGCTCGCTGTCGGGCGGCAGGCCGGCGGCGATATGCAATGCGGCGACCGCCGAGACGAAGGGCACGGCAAACGAGGTGCCGCTCTGGTACGCACCGCCGCCCGGCACCGCGGTCCAAAGCCGCACGCCGGGGGCGGCGAGGTCTATATAGTCGCCTTGCTTGGCGTAACGGTAGGCTCGCAGACTGGCTTCGATCGCTGTGGCGGTGAGGACGGCGGGGTGAGCGGCCGGATAGGCGGGGCCGGCCCCGACGCCGCGATGCCCGGCCGCCGCGGTGAGCACCAGATCGTGACCCGCCGCCGTCTCCAGAGCCTTGGCCAGGATCACGTTCTCGCCGGTCTCGAAGCTCAGATCGACGACATGCACGTGCTCGCC
>JAZFQY010000269.1:0-2302 GCA_036445355.1 Alphaproteobacteria bacterium | reverse complement strand
ATCGGGCGAGGCAGACAACGAAGCGGATGCCCCTCGCGGGACAACCCGGAGGGACAGGCCAATTTGGGCCAGGGCGGCGTCAAGAACCTCGAGCGTAGCTGTGGCTACGCTTCGCGGCACTTTCCTGGCCCTGACCCAAATTGGCACTGTCAGAATGGGTCAATATGACCGGAGAAGGCTCTAGGTCTCGAGCCGCGGGATCATCCGGGTGAGCCGGTCGATGGGCGCCGCTCTGTCGCTCACGCCGAGGAACGGCCGGATGCGGGGCGGTAGAGGAAGTAGCGGTTCGGCGCCACCCCCTTCGGCTGCGGCAGCTCGACCCACGCGCCGCCGCTGAAGGGCTGGTCGCTCAGGACCACGCCCTCGGGCCGCACCAGGTGAGCGAGCAGGGGACCCACTTGGCCGGCGAGCCGGGCATCGGGCTCCGGGCGGCCGCTGCCGAGGTCGGCGTGAGCCAACGCCGCGCTGCGGCCGAGGCGCGCCGCCGCCAGGGGCAAAGTCTCGGTCATGTCGCCCAGGAACAGGTGCTCGTCGTTAGGAATGCAGTCGGGGTGGGCCGCTACCCGCCTATCGAAGACGAAAATATCGCGCTCGGGAAACAGGCCGCGCAGATGGTCGTAGGTGCGACCGTTGCCCAGGCCCAGCTCCAGGATCGGCCCCGGCACCTCGGCGATCAGCCTTGCCGCGGCGTCGAGGCAGTCGCGCTGCGCCTCCAGGCGGCGGATGGCACTGTCGAGGCGGCTCATGCACCGGGCCGATGCTGGCGCATTTGGGCCTAGCCGTCTGCCTTGGCCAGCGCCTCGCGCAGCTTGACTGTCGTCTTCTCCAGGTTACTGGCGAGCTCGCGCATGATCTCCACCGACATTTGCGGAAACTCTGTGATGAGGCGGAAGAACAGCTCCTTGGAGATGCGCAGGGTCACGAGCTTGGTCGTCGCGCGCACCGTCGCCGTGCGCGGCACGTCGCACAGAATGGCGATCTCGCCGAAGAAATCGTTGCGCGACATAGACGCTATGTTGATCGGTCCGGCCGGCGAGTCGATCATGATGTCGGCCTCGCCCTCGACGATGATGTAGGCCGAGTCGCCCATGTCTCCCTGCTTGAATACGACTTGGTCGGGCTCGAAGGTCATGCGCTCGCTGGTGAACGCCAGCAGTTTCAGCTTCGACGGCTCGACCTTGGCGAACAACGGGATGTTGCGCAGCAATTCTACTTCTTCGGTCAGGCTCAACTCGTCGTACTCCTTACCCCAGCGGTGTCCGCGACCCGGCGGCGGGTTCGCCGATGATCACGCGGATTGTAGCAGAGCGTGGAAGGCCCTGCCCTCCTTATTCAACTCGGCGTAACTCCCCTGTTCGACCACGCGGCCGTCGCGCATGACGACAATGCGCCGGAATCGTTCGGCCAGGGGCGCCAGATTGAGCACCCAGATGACGCCTTTGCCATCTCTCAGTTCGAGCACCTTGTCGATCAATCGCTTCTGGCTGGTCGGATCCAGGACGGCAGTCGCCTCGTTGACAATCAGCAGGTCCGGCCGGCGCAAGATGGAGCGAGCGACGGCGAGCTTCTGGCGCTGCACCGACGACAGTCGGCTGCCGCTGACGCCGACCTGGAAATCGAGCCCGACCTCCATGACGCTGGCGCGAAGACCTCGTGCATCCAGGGTGTCGGCGATCAGGGCGCCGATGCGCTCGGCCCCCTGCGCCTGGCCGTAGACGACGCGGCCGAAAAGGATGTTGTCCTGAAGCGAGGCGGCGGCGTTATATCTTTCCGGATCGAAGAACTCGACCGAGCCCTTGAGGTCGTCGGGCAGGTTTCGGGCGAACAGCCGCCGCGCCTCCAGCAGTCGCTGCCGCCGCGAATCGTCGATGAGGCCGAGGCGGTGGCGCGCCGGCACCAGCTTGAACGGCAGCGACAGCAGGTGCGCGCGATCCTCGTCGCTGAGCTCGCCGAGCGCGGTGTGCTCCGCCCGCGCGAGTATGGCCTGGAACTCGGGCAGGTCGTCGGACTCGATGAAGGAGAACTGCTCGAAGAACTCGTGCCCGGGCGGCAGGTCGGCGAAGATCTCGACCATGGTCTCGGCCACCTGCCGGCCGACATCGAGAAAATCCTCGTACAGCTCCGCCTGCCGCAGGACGCTCAGCACGTAGTCATTAGCGGCCAGGTTCTCGAGGTCGAAACGATCGCCAACGGGGGTGCCGAATAACAGGTTCTCGGCCACGGAAGCATTGGTGTTGTAGCTCTCTCGGTTGATCGGCTCCACCAGCTCGGCATATTCAGGCTCGCGCAACCGGTCGCGCAG
>JAZFQY010000268.1:0-5598 GCA_036445355.1 Alphaproteobacteria bacterium | reverse complement strand
TCCAATTCGCAGCGCTCCATCGTCGGCCTGGAGGGCTTCGGCCTCAAACTGGTCGAGCGGCGTCCGGTGCCCGTGGATGAGACCTAGTACCCCCTTTCATGGAAGGATGGCACATGTGACGGCGGTGGGCGGTGCAGCTTCTCTCGGCTAGGAGCGCGGTCCGTCGTGATGCGGGGCCATCACAAGGGCTGCGCGACGACGTCCGAAGGAGCTGTACGGCCGCCCGCACGGTCGCTTTTCGCGCCCCCTGGAGGGCGTCAGCGCCGCTTGGCGATGTCGGCGCCTCGCCGGCGCGGCGCTTCCTACCCAGGCGGCGCGAAAAGACGATCCCATGTACTATCCTTCCATGAAAGGGGGTACTAAATGGCCGAGCCGCCGCACGTCATGCTGGTCGAGGCCCGCTTCTACGAAGATATCGCCGATGAACTGGCGCGCGGCGCCGTCGCCGCGCTCGAGGCGGCGGGCGCGACCCACGAGCGCCACGAGGTGCCCGGTGCACTCGAGGTGCCGGCGGCGATCCGCTACGCCGTCCGCGCCATGGAACTGGACCCCGAACGCCGGCGCAGCGACGGGTTCGTCGCCCTCGGTTGCGTCATCCGCGGCGAGACGGGCCACTACGACATTGTCGCCGGTGAGTCGGCGCGCGGGCTGCAAGAATTGGCGCTTACATATTCCCTGGCGGTGGGCAATGGCATACTCACCTGCGACAGCCGCGAGCAGGCCACCGCGCGCGCCGCCGTCGACGGCAGAAACAAGGGCGGTCAGGCGGCGCGCGCCTGCCTCGACATGATCGAGCTCAAGCGTCGCTTCCGCCTCTTTCCCCGCTGAATTGCAATGAGCAAGGCGTCGCAAGGATCCGCCGCCGGACCCGCGGCGAAGAGCGCCGCCCGGTTGATGGCGGTGCAGGCCTTGTATCAGATTGCGCTCACCGGTGCGCCGGCGTCACATGTCGAAGCCGAGTTTCTCCGCCACCGGGTCGCCGGCGGCGAGCTCGAGGGCGCGCACTACACTCCGGCGGACCGTGCCCTGTTTGTGGATCTGGTGCGCGGTGTCGCCGGCGCGTGCGCGGAGCTGGACGCGCTCATCGCCGCGGTGTTGCCCGAGGACTGGGCGCTGAAGCGGCTCGAGATGGTGTTGCTCGCGATCCTGCGCTGCGGTGTCTATGAGTTGCGTCAGCGGGCCGAGGTGCCGCCGAAGGTGACGATCACCGAATATGTCGACGTCGCCCATGGTTTCTATGGCGGCAAGGAGCCGGCGATGACCAACGCCATTCTCGACCGTCTGGCCAGAGAGCTGCGGGCGCAGGAGATGGGCGGCGCGCCGGATCCTGCCGCGGGGTCGGCATGAGCACGCTCGACGAATTCGAGCTCATCGCCCGCTATTTCGCGCCCCTGGCGGCGGCGCCGGGCGCCTTCGGCCTGCGCGACGACGCCGCGACGTTGGCGCTCGCCGCCGGCGAGACGGCGGTCGTCACGACCGATGCGCTGGTAGCGGGGGTGCATTTCCTGCCCGACGATGAGGCCGGCGGTATCGCCCGCAGGGCGCTGCGCGTCAATCTGTCCGACCTGGCGGCAATGGGGGCGCGACCGCTCGCCTACGCGTTGGTCGCCCTCCTGCCGCCGGGAACGTCAGCGGCGTGGCTGGCCGCGTTTGCGGCCGGGCTCGAGGCCGACCAGGCCGAGTTCGGCGTGCACCTCATCGGCGGCGATACGGTGGCCACGCCGGGACCGCTCACCCTGGCGCTCACCGCCTTCGGGGCCGCGCCCGAGGGCCGCGTCCTGCGCCGCTCGGGCGCCGCCGCGGGCGAGGATGTGTACGTGACCGGCACCATCGGCGATGCTGCGCTCGGCCTGGCACTGGTGCTGGGGCGGCTGGACCTCGCCGACGAGCGCCTGCGCGAATACCTGATCGATCGCTATCGGCGGCCGACGCCGCGCGTGGAGCTGGGTCCGGCGCTGCTCGGGCTGGCGACGGCGGCGATCGACCTGTCGGACGGGCTCGTCGCCGACCTCGGCCATGTGTGCGCCGCATCGGGTGTGGGTGCCGAGATCAGGCTCGCGCGGGTGCCCCTGTCCGAGGCGGCGCGGGCGCTAACCGACGATCAATCATTTCTCCTTACCCTGCTCGGCCGCGGCGACGACTACGAGCTGGCATTCACGGTGCCCGCCGGCGCGGCGGCGGCGATCGACGCCTTGGGGCGAGAGCACGGAGTGCCGGTCACCCGCATCGGCCGAACGACCGACGGGGAAGGTGTCGCCGTCCGCGACGATAAGGGACGAGTGTTGGACCTTCCGAATGGCGGCTACAAACACACCTGGCAACAGCAAGAAGGACCCGGCCAGCACGGAGCCGGCGGCGCCTGAGGCGACCGAAGCCGAAGGCGACGAAGAGCAATCGGCCACGCCGATTGGGTGGGGCGCCCGCTTCGCGGCGCTCCGCGCTTCGCGCAGTTTGATGATCATTGCGTTGGTCGTGATCGCCCTGGGCGGTGGCGGCGGCTACTGGCTCCTGTCCGGGGACGGTCAGGATGCGCTGCCGCCGGAGCCGGTGATCGAATTGCGGCGCTTCCGCGCGTCGCCGTCCGAGTACGTCGAAATAGCGCCGTTGATCGCGCCGGTCCGGACCGGTGAAGGGAGCCCGGAGAATGTCGGGTTCATGATCACCCTCGAGTTGGACGCCGACGGGGACTGGGACGAGCGTGTGCTGGTGCTCATGCCGCGACTGCGGGATGCCTATCTGCACGCCCTCCATGTGCCGCCGCTGGACGGCCGCGACGGGAGCGTGGAGGAGGTCGTCAAGGACATGAAGTCGCGCCTGCTCGCAGCCAGCGAGCAAGTGTTGGGCGCAAAGGCCGTGCGCGCGGTCTTGATACGCGACATCAGATAGGCGCCGGCGAAAGACTCGCAACGCATGTCGGGATCATGAAGATCGTCCTGATCATCATCGTTTTGCTGGCCGCGATCGGGGGCGGCGGCGCCTGGTTCTTTTTCCTGAGCGACCCGCCGCCGGCCGAGGAAGCCGACGAGACGCCGCTCGCCATTTTGGATGAACCGGTCTACTACCAACTGGACACCATTATCGCACCCACATTCGGCGACAGCGGCGTGGCCGGATCCCTGGCCGTGAATTTGGTTGTCGAGGTCGCAAGCGAAGGCGCCAAGTTCGATGCCTACGCGAAGTCGGCGGCGCTGCATGATGCCCTGCTCGCGGACTTGTACGAGGTCGCCGAGCGTTTGCGCGGCTACGGCGTCGAGCCCGAATTCGTCACGGTGAAGCAAAGGTTCCGGGCCATCGTTGAGCGCGTCCTCGGCGCCGACATCGTCCACGACGTGTTGATCCAGGACTTCGTCCACATCAGGAACTAGCAGCGGCCCGGCCGCCGAGGCGGGCGCCGCATCGCTCGCTGCGCCGGCCCGGCAGGGATGCCAGAGACAAGACCATAACCGTTGGGATGGCTTGCCATTTCGGTTCCGCTGGCCGATGGTCGGGCCATGAGCCCGTCACGTAGCACACTCAATGTCACAATCCTGGCCATGTGTCAGGCTCTGGCGATGACGGGCAACATCATGATCATCGCCATGGTGGCCTTGATTGGCAGCTCGTTGGCCGCCGACAAGACCTTCGCCACCCTGCCCCTGACCCTGCAGTTCCTGGGGACGATGGCGACGGTGGTGCCGGCCTCGCTATTGATGAAGCGTGTCGGACGGCGGCTCGGCTTCATGGTCGGTGTCGGCATCGGCATGCTGGGTGCGGCAACGGCGATTCATGCGATTTTCATTTCCAGTTTCTGGCTGTACTGCGTCGGCGCGGTGCTCTACGGCGCGTTCTTCGCCTTCTCCCTGTTCTATCGCTACGCCGCCGCCGACGTGGCTTCGATGCGTTTTCGCGGCAAGGCGATCAGCCTCGTCGTCGGCGGCGGCATCTTCGGCGCCATATTCGGCCCCGAGCTGGCGGTGTGGTCGCGCGAGCTGTTCGCGCCGGCGCTGTTCGCCGGTTCTTATGCCGTGATCCTGGCATTGCAGGCGAGCGTCCTTCTCTTACTGCTCATGGTCCGAATTCCGCCGCCGAGCGAGGAGGAGCGGCGCTCGGACGGGCGGCCATTGATCCACATCATGCGCCAGCCGATCTTCCTCGTCGCCGCGACGAGCGCCATGGTCGGCTACGGCGCGATGAGCCTGATCATGACGGCGACGCCACTCGCCATCACCAGCCACGACTACCACTTCCACGACGCCGCCTGGGTCATTCAATGGCACACCGTCGGCATGTTCGCGCCCAGCCTCGTCACCGGCTGGCTGATTGCGCGCTATGGCGTGCTCAATGTCATCGCCGCAGGTGCGGTCTTGACCACGGCCTGCATCGCGGTAAATCTTGCCGGTGTCGACCTGACATACAATTTCTGGACGGCGCTGATCCTGCTTGGAATTGGATGGAACTTCATGTTCGTCGGCGGCACGACCCTGTTGACCGAATGCTACCGGCCGGCGGAAAAGGCGAAGACGCAGGCAATGAACGATTTCCTGGTCTTCGGCACGGTCGCGCTGGCCTCGCTCACCTCCGGGGCCGCCTACCACAATTTCGGCTGGGCGGCCGTCAACTACGGCGTCGCGCCGCTGATTGTCGTCGTCTTCGCCGCCAACATCTGGCTGCGTAGCCGGCGGGTGCCGGCCCCGGCCTGAGGTGCCAATCGGGCGCGGTTGCATCGTGGCGGCCGTTCTGGCATCTTCCCGCCGCCTTTAGGCCCGCCAAGATCGTGACGGCGGCGCATAGTCACTGCCGGCGCTCGACCGACCAAATCATCACACGCAATCGAGGGGCAAAATTGCGATGACTGCAGCTTTGTGGTTCGCCGTCGCCTGTGGCGTTCTGGCATTGCTCTACGGAATCTGGGCGGCGCGCTCGGTCCTGTCGGCCGACGCCGGCAGCCAGCGCATGCAGGACATCGCCGCCGCCATCCAGGAAGGGGCCAACGCCTATCTCAACCGGCAGTACGCGACCATCGCCATGGTCGGGCTGGTCATTTTCCTGATCGTCTCCGTCCTGCTGGGCTGGCAGGTCGGTATCGGCTACCTGATCGGCGCCATCCTCTCGGCGGCCACCGGCTATATCGGCATGAACGTCTCGGTACGCGCCAACGTGCGCACGGCCCAGGCGGCCCGCCGGGGCCTCGCACACGGCCTCAGTATTGCATTTCGCGCCGGCACGGTCACCGGCATGCTGGTCGCCGGCCTGGCGCTGCTTGCGGTCAGCGGCTACTACGGCGTGCTTCTGGCCATGGACGTCAACGGGCGCCCGCTGGTCGACGCGCTGGTGGCACTCGGCTTCGGCGCCTCCCTGATCTCGATCTTCGCCCGTCTCGGCGGCGGCATATTCACGAAGGGCGCCGACGTCGGCGCCGACCTGGTGGGCAAGGTCGAAGCCGGCATCCCCGAGGACGATCCGCGCAACCCAGCGGTCATTGCCGACAATGTCGGCGACAATGTGGGCGACTGCGCCGGCATGGCCGCGGATCTGTTCGAGACCTACGCGGTCACCATGGTGGCCACCATGTTGCTGGCCTTGATCTTCTTCGACGGGACCGCGGTGATGCCGGCGATG
>JAZFQY010000267.1:0-6983 GCA_036445355.1 Alphaproteobacteria bacterium | reverse complement strand
CCGTGGGCATCTCGATCACGAGCTGCCAATCCACCGTCGGCAGGTCATCGCTGAAGGTGCTCTTCGGCGTCAGCCGGAACAGGCGCGGCGGCGCCGTCTGGCCCGGCAGGGGCACCTCGCAGCCCGCCAGCGGCAGCACCGCCAGCATTGCAATCGTCCTTCGCCTGCCGATGCCGCCCCTATCTCGGCGTTTCATAGCCCTGCTGCTGGTTGCCGAACAGGAACCGGGCCGGGTCGCGCTCCACCGCGGTGGTGACCCGGTTGAGTCCCGAGATGAGCGCCCGCGCCTCGGTCAGGAATATGCTGAAGTCGTAAAGGCCCTTGTTGGAGAAGTCGGCCAGCGGCTGGCGGTTCTCGGCCACCAGCTGCTCGATCTGGCCGGACATGGCGGTGATGGATTGCGAGGTCTGGCGCATGTCTTGGACCAGGCCCAGCACCTCGCCCTCGGGATCGCCTAGGTTGCGGTCCAGCGTGCGTGCGGCGTCGCCGACCGCGGCCAGGGTGTCGTCGGCGCGCGCCGCCAGGCGGTCGGCGTTGACCGACAGGTTCTGCGCCAGGTCACCGAGGGCGACGCCGAGGTCGCGCAGCTCGCCCATGACGCCCGAGGCGTCGTTGATCAGCTGCTCGATGTCGTCGGTCCGGTTGGCGACGGCACCGGTGACCGCGCTCAGATTATCCAGTGTCGCCGCGATCGCCGCCTGGTTTTCGACATTCAGGAGCTCGATCGCGCGGCCGACCAGGACATTGAAGCTGGCGACCAGCTCCGGCGCTCCCTGCAGAAACTGCTCCAGGCGCGACGGCGTGGAGGCGATCACCGCGCGCGCCTGTCCGGGCGCGAGCCGCAAGTCCGGCGCCGCCTGGGTGCCGCCGGAGAGCAGCACCAGCGCCCCGCCGGTGATGCCCTGAATTTCCAGACTGGCGATGGTGTCGGCCTTGATCGGCGTAGCCGCCGGCACCTCGATGGTGACCAGCACCCGCTCGACATTCTCCGGGTCGATGCCCACGAAAATGACCTCGCCCACCGGAACGCCCCGGTAGCTGACGGAACTACCTAGCGTGAGACCGGTGACGCGGCCGCCGAAATAGATGTCGTAGCGGGCGTAGTCGGTGTCGAACTGGACCTTGGCGAACCAGAGCACGAACGCCACCAGGCCGGCCATGAGTGCGAGGACGAAGCCGCCCACCAGCAGGTAGTTGGCGCGCGTTTCCACAATCTAGCTCGCGCCGCCGCCGGCCGCCCCTTCATGGTCAAGCGAACGATCCACCAGCGCGGCATCCGCGGCGAGGGCGGCCCGTCCCCTCGGCCCGTGGAAATAGTCGCGGATCCAGGGGTGCTGATCGCGCATTAGGCTCTCCATGGTGCCGAGCTTAACACGTTTGTCGACCAGGATCGCAATGCGGTCGGCGACCGCCCTGAGACTGTCCAAGTCATGGGTCACCATCACCACCGTGAGCCCGAGAGAGCGCTGCAGGCGGCGGGTCAATTGGTCGAAGTTGGCGGCGCCGATGGGGTCGAGACCGGCGGTCGGCTCGTCTAGGAACAGGATCTCCGGATCGAGCGCCAGCGCCCGCGCCAGGCCGGCCCGCTTGCGCATGCCGCCGGAGAGCTCCGAGGGAAACTTGTTCGCCGCCTCCAGCGGCAGGCCGACGAGATTGATCTTGATGTCGACGATCTCTCGCCGGAGCGCCGGTGCCAGCCCCGTGTGCTCCTTCAAGGGCAGCCCGATGTTCTGGGCCACGGTGAGGGAGCTGAACAGCGCTCCGTCCTGGAACAGCACGCCCCAGCGGCGCTGCAGCGCCTGCGCCTCTTTCGGCGACAGGCGCGCCAGATCGCGGCCCAGCACCTCGACCTTGCCGGCGGCCGGTCGGATGAGCCCGATGAGGGTGCGCAGGAGTACCGACTTGCCGGTGCCCGAGCCGCCGACGATGCCCAGCACCTCGCCCCGGCGCACGCTCAGCTCCAGGCCGTCATGCACCGACTGGGCACCGAAGCGGGAAACCAGCCCCGCGACCCGGATGACGATGTCGTCCGCCGCCGGCACCGCTCAGATCCCCAGGACCGAGAAAAGGATCGAGAACATGGCGTCGAGCACGATCACCAGGAAGATCGCCTCGACCACCGCCCGGGTCGTCTGCCGGCCGACGGACTCGGCGCTGCCGGAGACCTTAAGCCCCTCGAAGCAGCCGACCATGGCGATGACGAAGGCGAACACCGGCGCCTTGATCAGCCCGACCCAGAGCGACCACATCGGCACCGCCGCGTTGAGCTGGCGGGCGAACTGAAAGAAGGAGATGTCGAGGGTAAGGGTCACCATCACCGCCCCGCCCAGGAGGCCCATGATGTCGGCATAGAAGGTAAGCAGGGGCAGGGTCAGCATCAGCGCGAACAGCCGCGGCAGCACCAGCACCTCCATGGGATCGAGGCCGATGGTGCGCATGGCATCCACCTCCTCGTTCACCTTCATGGTGCCGATCTGGGCGGTGAAGGCGCTGCCCGAGCGCCCGGCGACGATGATCGCGGTGAGCAGCACCCCCATTTCGCGCAGGACGCCGATGCCGACCAGGTTGACGGTAAAGATCTCGGCGCCGAAGCGGGCGAGCTGGTCGGCGCCCTGATAGGTCAGCACCACCCCCACCAGGAAGCTGATCAGACCGACGATGGGCATGGCGTTGAGGCCGGCGCGCTCCATTTGGGCGACCAGCGGCACCACCCTGATGCGCGAGGGGCGGGCCAGGGCGCGCATGGCGACGATCACCGTGAGGCCCAGGAAATTCACCAGGTCGGTGAACTCCTTGAAGATGAAGATCGTGCCGGCGCCGGTGCGCGCGATCGTCGCCACGACGGCGCCGACGCGCCGCGGCGGCGGCGGGCAGGGGGCGACGTTACGGGCCACGGTCTCGATCAGGCTCAGATCGTCGGCGCGCCCGCCGGTGAGCTCGACGGCGAGCCCGCGCGCCTTCAGCTCGCGCATGGTGCGGTGGACCAGCCAGGCGCCGGCGGTGTCCAGCGCCTCGAGACCGCCGAGGTCGACGCGCACCGACGCCGCCTCGCCGGGCTCGATGGCGCGCAGCCTCGCGTCCAGGGCGGCGACGGCGCCGGTGGTCCAGCGCCCGCCCGCGGCCAGCACCCAGGTCGCGCCGTCGCGACGCGTCTCGATCCAGCCGTCGCGCGGACGCTGAAGAAGGGCATCAAGGGCCATTGCCGCACCTCGATCCCATGCCGGCGGGCCGCCCGCCGGCCGCGGGTTAAATTAATTCAACACAATTCCGCGGTGCCGGGAAGCGGGGTCTGGAACCGGCCGCCCGGCACCGGCGACTTTGCAGTGCAGCATTCGGTACCGACCTGCTATGCTGCGCAGCAACGGAAGTCTCTCGCAGGTGCGAATTGTGATGGCCGAGGACGCAGCGCCGATCACGATCAAGAAATACGCCAACCGCCGGCTCTACGATACCGCGTCCAGCCGCTACGTGACGCTCGAGGATCTGGCGCGGAAGGTGCGCGAGGGCGTCGATTTCATCGTCGTCGATGCCCGCAGCGGCGAGGACATCACCCGCTCTGTCCTCACCCAAATCATCGTCGAGGAGGAGAGCAAGGGCGAGCACCTGCTGCCGCTGAATTTCCTGCGCCAGCTCATCGGCTTCTACGGCGACAACCTGCGCACGATCCTGCCCGATTACCTCGACCACTCGATCGACGCCTTCTCCCGAAATCAGGACCGCTTGCGCAAGATCATGGGCGAGGCGATCGAGGGCGCCGGGCCGTTCGCCAAGTGGGAGGAGATCGGTCGTGAGAATCTGGCCGTTTTCCAGCGCGCGGCCGAGATGTGGACGCCCTTCGCCCGACCCGCCGCCGACACGGGCGAAGCGGGTAGAAAGGCGGGCGGATCGGAAGACGCGGAGGCGCTGGACGTGCTCAAGTCCGAGCTCGAGGCCCTGCAACGGAAGGTCGAGGCACTGCGGCGCAAGAGCGGCGACTGAGCCGACACGCGCATGAGGCGAGGCGCGTTTCGAATCCCCTCGGTCGGCGGATCAGGCCGCGCGGGCGGGCACCTCGGGCGCGCCGAAGTGATAGCCCTGGAAATAGTCGACGCCGAGCCCGGCGAGCGTGGCGGTGACCGCCTCCGTCTCGACGCACTCGGCGACGGTGGCGAAGCCCAGGCCCCGGGCCAGGCGGGTCAGTGTCTCCACGAACAGGCGGCTGTCGGCGCTGGTCGCCAGGTCACGCACGAAGCCACCGTCGATCTTGACGATCGCCGGCTTCAGCGCCCGCAGGTGGCGGAAGGAGGTGAAGCCGGCACCGAAATCGTCGAGCGCCACCGGGCAGCCCAGCTCGGTCAGGCGGGCAACGAAACGCGCCGTTTCCTCGATGTCATTCAGGGCGACGGTCTCCGTCACCTCGACCATCAGGCGGCCCGCCAGGCCCGGGTCGTAGGCCACGGCGGCGGCCAGGCGATCGGCCCAGGCGGCGTCGGTCGTGGTCAGGCCGGAGACGTTGATCGCCAGGCGCAGCGCCGGGTCGTCGGCGAGCGCCCTGAGGCCCAGATCGAGTACCCGATGGTCGATTTGACGCATCAGGCCCATGCGCTCGGCGACCGCGATGAAGGCGCCGGCGACGAAGCACTTGCCGGCCTCGTCGCGGATGCGCGCGAGCCCCTCGTGAAAGGCGATGCGCCGCGTCGCGGCGTCGACGATCGGCTGATGGGCGAGGATCAGGCGATCTTCGATCAATGCCTGCTGCACCTGCTCGGCGATGGTCAGCTCGCGGCGCCGAAGCAGCCAGCGCGCCGGCATGTCCTGAAAAGTGCGCACGCAGTCGGCGCCACTCAGGCGCGCGTGCCTGAGCGCGCAGTCGGCCTGGGTCATCACCTCCTCGACCCGGCGCGCGGGCCGGGGAAAGGTGGTGGCGCCGATCGCCGCGGCGAGGCTCATCGGCCCGGCCGGTGTCTCCACTGGCGCGGCGCGCAGCGCCGCGAGGATCTTCTCGCCCGCTCTCGTCAAACTCGCCTCGGCACAAGGATCGAGGATCAGGGCGAAGCGGTCGGTGCCGATCTGGCCGACGATGTCCGTCTTTCGTATCGAGGCCCGCAGGCGCTCGCCCGCCGCGTGCATGAGCGCATCCACGGCGTCCTCGCCATAGGCCTCCAAGACCGCGTCCAGGCGTTCGAGCGCCACCAACAGGACGGCGCCCTGGCCGCCGGCTTCGCGCCTGGCGACGATGAACTGGTCCAGGATGGCGCGCAGGCGACGCCGGTTGATGAGCCCGGTCTGGGGCTCGTATTCGGCGACGAATCCGAGCTGCTGGCGGCTGTGCATGTCGGCATCGATGTCGCGCAGCACGCCGCGCAGCCGGACCGGATTGCCGATGGCCGAGAGCTCGGCGGTGGCGCAGTCGCTGACCCAGCGCAGGGCGCCGCCCTCGCCGCGCAGACGGTACTCGCACGCGAACGCCTTGCCGGTGTCGATGTGACGGGCCAGGTCGACGGTGCGCCGGGAAAGGTGCTCGGGATCTATGCGCTCGAGGAAGCTCTCGCCGGATCGGGCCGCGTCGCCGAGGCCGCCCAGGATCCCCGTGGCCCCGAGCCAGACGATCCGGTCGGCGATGAGGTCCCATTCATAGTAGAGCGCGCCGTCAGCGGCGAGGGCGGTGGCAAGATCCACCGGTGAGGCGAGGTAGACGGGGTCGCGCAACGCTTCTGCCACGGCGAGCTCCTGCCTGGTGCTTCGGCCCGGCGCCACGGAAATTCTGTGTGTCGCCAGGATAGAAGAGTGCCGGCCGGCCCGTTACCAACTTCTTAAGATTTGCGTAAAGCGTAAGACAAAACAAAGTAAATTGACCGACATGGTTAAGCAGAGCGGCGCCTATGGTTAAAATACGGAAACATTGTATTGCTAAATTTAATGAAACGTGCGATATAAATAGAACTAGCAAGCATTTAAGATAGATTGAAACAGATAACCGTGATGCATCTCGGTCCGACCACTGACCCGCACCTTGTGCCGAGCGCGCCGCAGCAAGTCGCGGTCGCGACCCATGCCGGCCCGGTGCGTGCGGCCGAGCCGGTGGTACGCCCGGCGGCGGTGGGGCCGCGCCGCGGGCCTGCGGCCGGGCTCAACGAGCGCCGGCGCCCCGACCGTGGCGGCGAGCCGCCGCGTCGGCCAATGGGTCGCACACTGTCGGTGGGGCCAGGTCCGGTCCGCGGCTCCAGCGCCTATCTGTCCCAGTTGCTGGCCCAGACCCATTCGCCGCCGCCGGCGCCGAAGACGCCGCACCGGCTGGGCGTCTCCGCCTATCCCTCGCTTGCCTCATCGGTCGAAGTGATCTCGGCTGTCGGATTGCTCGTGCCGGCCGGCGCGCACGCCATCGACCTCTTCGCCTAGAGCCTTCTCCGGTCATATTGACGCAATTCTGTTGTGCCCCCTCGCCGGTTGCAAACGCTCCGGCGCCGTGGTTGTTGGGCGGCGTAGGCGAAATCTCGATCATGCCCCGATTCCGCACCCTCGACGACCTCGAGCCGGCCGGCAAGCGGGTCATCCTGCGCGGCGACCTCAACGTGCCGATGCATGACGGCCGCGTGACCGACACGACCCGCCTGGAGCGGTTGGCGCCGACGATCCGCGAGCTGGCGGCGGCCGGCGCGCGGGTAGTGGTCGTCTCCCATTTTGGGCGGCCGAAGGGCAACCGGGTGCCGGCGCTGTCGCTGCGGCCGGTGGCGGCGGCGCTGGGCGCGGTCTTGGGCGACGTGGCCGTGGGTTTCGCCGAGGACTGCGTCGGCGCGGCGGCGCAGGCAGCCGTGGAAGCCACCCCGGCGGGCGGCGTGGTGGTGCTGGAGAACCTCCGCTTCCACGCCGGCGAGGAGGCGAACGACGGCGCCTTCGCCGCCGCGCTGGCGGCGCTGGGCGACCTCTATGTCGACGACGCCTTCTCCACCGCGCACCGCGCCCATGCTTCGATCGAGGCCGTGGCGCGCCTGCTGCCAGCCGCG
>JAZFQY010000266.1:0-8488 GCA_036445355.1 Alphaproteobacteria bacterium | reverse complement strand
GAGGCATGGCCGCCGCGGCCGCTTCGTACCTGGCCGTGCTGCCGTTGGCGTGTATTGCCTTCATTACCTTCAGCATGTCCCCGGTCATCGTCAAGCTGGGGCTGACGGGCGATCCGGTGCCGGTGGTAATGGCGGCCATCCTGGTCTTCTATCTGGCCGCGATGCTGTTCCTGGCACGCAGTTCCTTCGCCGATTTCGTTTCCCGCGTCCGCTCCGACCATGAGAACGCCGCGCTGCTAGATCGGCTCGCGCGCGCCAGCCAGGAACTCGAGCGCCGGGTCGAAGAGCGCACGCGCGAGCTTGCCGCATCCGAACAGCGGGCGACCGCGGAGCGCCGGCGGCTCATCGATGCAATCGAGGCCTTTCCCGATGGCATCGTCATCCACGACGGCGAGGATCGGCTGATCCTGTGCAACGAGCAATTTCGCGGCATGCACGGCGCCATCCGCGATCTGCTGACGCCCGGCATCGAGTTCGAAACCTTGCTTCGCGCGGGCATCGAGCGCGGCCTGGCGCCGACGGCCGCCGGACGCGAAGAGGAGTGGCTGTCCGAGCGCCTGCGCCGCCACCGACAGCCGGGTAAGGCGTTCGTCGAGCGCCTTGCCGGCGATCGCTGGATTCGGATCGAGGAGCGGCACACGGCCGAGGGCGGCACCGTCGGCGTGCGCACGGACATTACCCGCTCGATGCAGCAGGAGGCGGCCTTGCGAGCGAGCGAGGAACAGTTGCGCCTGGTGACGGACGCATTGCCGGTCACCATTACCTATGTCGACGCCGATCAGCGTTACCGCTTCCTCAACAAGACGTTCGAGCAATGGCACAAGCGTCCGCGCTCCGAGGCCCTGGGTCGAGCCATGGCGACGGTTCTTTCCAAGCCCCATTACGATTCGGTTCGCTCCGCCGTCGAGGAGGTGTTGTCGGGCAAGGAGGCGCGTAGTGAAGCGACGCTGGTACACGCAGACGGCGTCACGCGCCGGGTGCAGCGCATCTATATTCCACATTTTAGCGCGGACAATCGGGTGCTGGGCTTTTTCGCCCTGGTGGAAGACATCACTGCCCAGCGCGAGACCGAGGCCCTGTTGCTCCTGGCGCAGAAGAACGAGGCAGTCGGACATCTTACCGGCGGCATCGCCCACGACTTCAACAATTTGCTCGGCATCATTATCGGAAACCTGGAGCTGATCGAGGATCGCATCGCCGGCGACCCCGTCTCGCTCAAACTGTTCAAGAGCACGAGCCGCGCCTGCCTGCGCGGGGCGGAGCTCACCAACAGGCTGCTGGCATTCGCCCGTCGGCAGATGCTCAATCCCCGGGTCACCGACGTCAACGGCTTGACCGCGGGCCTGATCGAGCTTCTGAGGCGCACCTTGGAGGAATCAATTCATATCGAAACGGCGCTGGCGGACGACCTTCGGCCGGCGATGATCGACCCGGGCCAGTTGGAGAATGCCATCGTCAACATCGCCATCAACGCGCGCGATGCCATGCAGGACGGCGGCAACCTGTTGATCGAGACCCGCAACGCCCGGCTCGACGAGACCTACAGCCGAAAATACCCGGATGTGGCGCCAGGTTGGTACGTGCTGATCGCCATAACCGACACCGGCGCGGGAATGCCGGCCGGGGTCGTGGCGCGCGCCTTTGACCCCTTCTTCACCACCAAGGAGGTGGGAAGGGGAAGCGGCCTTGGGCTCAGCATGGTTTATGGATTCATCAAGCAGTCGGGCGGCCATGCCACGATCAACACCGAGGTCGGCCATGGCACGACCGTGAGGATGTATCTGCGCCGGGCGGATGGCGCCGACGCAGCACCGGAGGCGGGCGAGGGAGACGATACGGCGCACCCGACCGGATCGGAAAGGATCCTCGTGGTGGAGGACGATGCCCAGCTCCGCGATCTCGCCGTGAGCACGTTAGAGGCTCTCGGCTATTCGGTCCTAATGGCGGGCAGCGGGCCGGCGGCCCTGGACATCCTCGACGCCGGAAATCACATTGACCTGCTGTTCACCGATGTGGTGATGCCAGGCGGCATGAACGGCCACGAATTGGCGAGCCAGGCGCGGCAGCGTGTTCCGGGACTGCGGATCCTTCTCACCTCGGGTTACACGCCGAATGCCGTCTTGCGCCAGGGCACGATGGAGCCGGGCACGCAATTGATCGGCAAGCCATACCGGAAGCGCGAGCTGGCGGCGAAGGTGCGGGCTGTCCTCGACGAATTGGTGGCGCGGCGACCGCCGAAGGAACCGTCGGGGCCGAGCGGAACGGCTATTACAGCGTGATTACTGGAATTTTATTACATCTAATGCTAGCAAGCGGCGCATGACCGGAGACAACAGGAATATGGCGCGAATACTGATTATCGAAGACGACCAGGACTTCAGGGAGATGCTGCGAATGACCCTCGAGGACGCGGGTCACGAGGTCGAGGATGCGGCCGACGGCGCCGAAGGCTGCAAACGATATGGCCAAGGCCAGCACGACCTGGTCATCACCGACATCATCATGCCGGGCAAAGAAGGGGTCGAGACCATCATTGCGCTGCGCAAAATGGATCCGGGAGCAAGGATCATTGCCATATCCGGCGGCGGCCCGTCGAGGACCAACTACTTGCAGCATGCCAAGAAGCTCGGCGCCGACGAAGTCCTGGCGAAACCGTTTCAGCGCCACCAACTGCTGGACCTGATCGGCGGCGTCCTGGCACGAGGCCGACAATAGACCCAAATCCGAGCGCGCCGCAGGGTGCGATTCGGCACCTGCGCACGGCGCTCCAACTGAGGCATAATGTGGTGTGATCGGCGAGTCGCCCGGTGGCGCTCCGTCCATGTTCTTCGACAACAATCTGCCCGAGCAGGGGCCATTGCGCGCCGCGCTCGGCGCCACCTACAGGATGGACGAGGCGGCGTGCGTCGCCGCGTGCACGCGCGCGGCCGCGCTGCCGCCCGATGCCCTCGAGCGCATTGCCGCACTGGCCGGCAGACTCGTGCGCGAGGTGCGGCGGCGGCGCGTGGGCGCCGGGGGCATCGACGCCTTCATGCACGAATACGAGCTGTCGAGCCGCGAGGGCGTCGTGCTGATGTGCCTGGCCGAGGCGCTGCTGCGTATCCCGGACGCGGACACCGCCGATCGGCTGATCAAGGACAAGATCGGCGGCGCCGACTGGCAGCGCCATCTCGGCCGGTCCGAGTCCCTTTTCGTCAACGCTTCGACCTGGGCCTTGATGCTCACCGGGCGGGTGATCTCCCTGGAGAACCGTGAGGGAGACTTGGCCTCGGTCATGCGCATGCTTGTTTCGCGCTCGGGCGAGCCGGTGGTGCGCCAGGCGATCACCCAGGCAATGCGCATCCTCGGCCGCCAGTTCGTCATGGGCCGCACCATCGCCGAGGCGCTGGAGCGGGCCAGGGAGGGCGAGCGGCACGGCTACCGCCACTCCTACGACATGCTGGGCGAAGCGGCGCGCACCATGACCGACGCCCGCCGCTACCTCGACGCCTATGCGCACGCCATCGCCGCGGTCGGCCGTGCGTCGGCCGGACGGGGTCCGGTGGAGGGGCCGGGTATTTCGGTCAAGCTCTCGGGCCTACATCCGCGCTTCGAGTTCGCCCAGCGCGACCGAGTGCTCGCCGAGCTTGTGCCCAGCCTCCTCTCCCTCGCCCGCCAGGCGCGCGACGTCGACATCGGCCTCACCGTCGACTCCGAGGAGGCGGACCGCCTCGACATCTGTCTCGACGTCTTCGAGGCCGTGGCACGCGACCCCAGCCTCAAGGGCTGGGAGGGACTCGGCCTCGCCGTCCAGGCCTATCAGAAGCGGGCCCTGCCCCAGATCGCCTGGCTGATCGATTTGGCACAATCCTCCGGCCGCCGGCTCATGGTGCGCCTGGTCAAGGGCGCCTACTGGGACAGCGAGATCAAGCACGCCCAGATGGCGGGCTTCGACGGCTATCCGGTATTCACACGCAAGGCCTCGACCGACGTCTCTTTCCTCGCCTGCGCCAACAAAATGCTGCAGGCCCGCGACAGCGTGTTCAGCTGCGCCTTCGCCACCCACAACCCCCACAGCCTGGCCGCCGTTCTGGAGATGGCGGGCCGGCGCCGCGACTTCGAGTTCCAGCGCCTGCACGGCATGGGCGAGGCGCTCTACGACCAGGCGGTGGGGACCGGGAAGATGGGGCTCGCCTGCCGCGTCTATGCCCCGGTCGGCGGCCACGAGGATCTGCTCGCCTATCTCGTGCGCCGGCTGTTGGAGAACGGTGCCAACACCTCATTCGTCAACCGCATCGTCGACGAGGCGCAGCCGGTGGAGGAGATCATCGCCGATCCCGTCGCCCGCGTCGCCGCCCTGGCCATGAAGCCGCATCCGCGCATTCCCCTGCCCGTCGACCTCTTTGCGAACGACCGAAAGGCGGCACGCAAGAACTCCCACGGCGTCGACCTCACCGACTTGGCCCGGATCGCGCCGCTCGCGACCGCCATGGAGCGCGCCGCCGCCGCCGGCTGGTGGGCCGAGCCCCTGACCACCGCCGGCGCGCCGCCGGGCCCCGAGCGCGAGGTGCGCGACCCTGCCGACCGGCGCCGGGTGGTGGGCACTGTCCGCGCCGCGACGCCAGAGCTTGCGCGGGCGGCGCTGGAGCTGGCGCACGCGGCGCAGCCGGCCTGGGACCTGACGCCGGCGGCCACGCGCGCCGCCTCACTGGAGCGCGCGGCCGACCTCTATGAGGCGCACCTGGCGGAGCTCATGGCGCTGGCCGTGCGCGAGGCCGGCAAGACCCTGCCCGACGCCGTCGCCGAGGTGCGCGAGGCGGCGGACTTTCTGCGTTACTACGCCGCCCGGGCGCGCGCCGACTTCGCCGCGCCTCTGGCCATGCACGGCCCCACGGGCGAGCGCAACGAGCTCATACTGCGCGGGCGCGGCGTCTTCCTGTGCATCAGCCCGTGGAACTTCCCGTTGGCGATCTTCACCGGCCAGGTGGCGGCGGCGCTGGCCGCCGGCAACGCCGTCCTCGCCAAGCCGGCCGAGCCGACGCCCCTCATCGCCGCGTGTGCCGTGCGCTTGATGCACGAGGCCGGGGTGCCCCACGAGGCCCTGCATCTGCTGCCGGGCCGGGGCAGCGCCATCGGCGGTGCGCTCACGGGCGACCCGCGCATCGCCGGCGTCGCGGTAACCGGCTCCACCGAGACGGCGCAGGTGATCAACCGGGCGCTCGCCGCCCGCGACGGCCCGATCTCGCCCTTGATCGCCGAGACCGGCGGCCAGAACGCCATGATCGTCGATTCCAGCGCCCTGCCCGAGCAGGTGACTCGCGACGTGCTCTCCTCGGCCTTCCAGAGTGCCGGCCAGCGCTGCTCGGCCCTGCGCGTCCTGTTTCTGCAGGAGGACATCGCCGGCCGCGTGATCGACATGATCGCCGGCGCCATGGACGAGCTCAGCGTCGGCGACCCGAGACTCTTGGCCACGGACGTCGGCCCGGTGATCGACGCCGGCGCCAGGGAGGCGCTGGAGGCGCATGCCGCGCGCATGGCGCGCGAGGGGCGGCTCATCCGCCGTGCGCCCCTCGGGCCGGAGACCGAGCACGGCGACTTCTTCGCCCCGTGCTCGTTCGAGATCGATGGCATCGCCCGCCTCGAGGGCGAGGTGTTCGGGCCGATCCTACACGTGGTGCGCTACCAGGCGAGCCGCCTTGATGCGGTGGTCGATGCCATCAACGAGACCGGCTACGGCCTCACCCTCGGCATCCACAGCCGCATCGACGCCACCGCGCGCCGGATCCAGGCGCGCGCCCGGGTCGGCAACACCTACGTCAACCGCAACCAGATCGGCGCCGTGGTCGGGGTGCAGCCCTTCGGTGGCGAGGGCCTGTCGGGCACCGGCCCCAAGGCCGGTGGGCCCAATTACCTCACGCGGTTTGCAGTTGAGCGTACAGTCTCCGTCGACACCACCGCCGCCGGCGGCAACGCCGCCCTCCTGGCGATGGAGGAGTAGGGGCCGCCCCCCTCCTACACCCTGAGCACCTTGCCCGGGTTCATGATGTTCTGGGGATCGAGCGCCGACTTGAGCTGGCGCATGACGGCGACCGCCTCGCCATGCTCGGCGACGAGGAAATCGAGCTTGCCGATACCGATGCCGTGCTCGCCGGTGCAGGTGCCGCCCAGGGCCAGGGCGCGCGCGACCACGCGCTCGTTGTATTCGTGGGCGCGGCCCATATCCGCCTCGTCCTCGGGATCGACCAAGAGGATGGTGTGGAAGTTGCCGTCGCCGGCATGGCCGACGATGTAGGCGGCGAAGCCGGCCTCGACGGCGAACTCGGCGGCACTGGTGAGGCATTCGGCCAAGCGCGAGATTGGCACGCACACATCGGTGGCGATGGCGCGCTTGCCCGGTGCCTTGGCGAGGCAGGCGTAGTAGGCGTCGTGGCGCGCCTGCCACAGCTTGCTGCGGTCCTCGGGCCGCTCGGCCCACTGGAAGGCGCTGCCGCCGAAATCGTCCGATATCGCCCTCACCACGTCGGCCTGTTCGCGCGCACCGGCCTCGGTGCCGTGGAACTCGAAGAACAGGGTCGGCTTCGCCTCGTAGCCCTCAAGCTTCGAGTAGGCGATGCACGCCTTCATCTGATCGTCGTTGAGGATCTCGATGCGCGCCACCGGCACCCCCGACTGGATGGTGAGGATGACCGTGTTCACGGCGTCGGCGAGGCTCGGGTACTGGCAGACGGCGGAGGTGATCACCTCGGGGATGCCGCGCAGGCGAAGCTGCACCTCGGTGATGATGCCCAAGGTGCCTTCGGAGCCGACGATGAGTCCCGTCAGGTCGTAGCCGGCGGCGGACTTGCGCGCCCGCCCGCCGGTCCTGACCACGCGCCCGTCGGCCAGCACCACGGTGAGCCCGAGCACGTTGTCGCGCATGGTGCCGTAGCGCACGGCGTTGGTGCCGCTGGCCCGGGTTGCCGCCATGCCGCCCAGCGAGGCGTCGGCACCGGGGTCGATGGGGAAGAACAGGCCCTGGTCGCGGATATGGGCGTTGATCTGCTTGCGCGTGACACCGGCCTGGACCCGGCAGTCCAAATCCTCCGGGTTCACCGCCAGGATCTCGTTCATTCGGCCGAGGTCGAGGCTGACCCCGCCATAGGGGGCGGTGACGTGGCCCTCGACCGAGGTGCCGGTGCCGTAAGGGATGATGGGCGTCCGGTGGCGGCCGCAGATCTTGACGATCTCGGCCACCTCTTGGGTCGAGCACGCGAAGGCGACCGCATCGGGCGGCGCCGGTAGGAAGTAGTCCTCGCCGCGTCCGTGATGCTCGCGCACGGACTTCGACGTGGTAAGTCGCTCGCCCAGGAGCGCCGTCAGTTCCTCGATCGCCGCCGCCGGCGCCGCACGCTTCGCCGTCTCAGCCGCCATGAGCCATTTCCTCCCGTTGCCCTTGCACCAAAGATTAGGGCAAGGGGCCGGATCGGGCCAGCGGTGTAATTTCTCCAACCGAGGAATTTGACGCCTCCGAACGCCGTAGGGGCCGGTTTAAAACCGGCCCCTACCGGAATCGATTCCCGAAACCGGTTTGGACTACAGAGACGCCGCGGCGCGCGCGGCCTGGTCGTAGAGGCCGGAAAGGGCGCGCAAGAGCCCCGCCAGATCGGCGATGCGGGCACGCTCCTCGGCCGTCAGCCCCCCCTGGCCCAGCGCGTCGAGGGCCTGGATCAGGCACGCCTCGCGCACATCGCGGTAGCGCTCGCAGGCGCCGCGCCCGGCCTCGGTGGTCGCGTAGAACATCTCCTTGCCCCGGCGTCGGCCCTCGACCAGCCCCAGCCGCGCTAGTTTCTTGAGCGCGTAGGTGACGGTGTGGGTGTCCTCGACATTGAGCACGAAGGAGAGGTCCGCGAGGCGCTTGGCGCGGCCGCGGTGGTTGACCGAGTGCAGCACCAGCACGTCCAGCGCCCCGAGCTCGCCCTGGCCCGCCGCCGCCATGCAGCGCACGATCCAGCGCGCGAAGGCATGATCGGCGACGATGAGGCCGTATTCGAACTCGCTCAGCTCCGCCGCCCGCCCGGCGGCGAGATGGGCCGAGGAGACGATGGGCGTGTGGCCTGCGCTCATGCCGCCGCTTCCTGCGCCGCCCGGCCGAAGCCGCCGCCGCCCGGGGTCTCGACCACGAACACGTCGCCCGGTCCCACCTCCGCCTTGTCGGCGCCGGACATGGGAGTCACGGAGCCGTCGGCGCGCTCGATCCAGTTGCGCCCGGGCGCGCCGGCCGCGCCGCCGTCAATGCCGAAGGGCGGCACAAGGCGGCGGTTGGCGAGGATCGCCACGGTCATCGGCTCGAGGAAGCGGATGCGGCGTACCGCGCCGTCGCCGCCGGCGTGGCGGCCGGCGCCGCCGGAGCCGTGGCGGATGCGGAAGCTCTCCAGGAGCACCGGGAAGCGCCACTCCAGCACCTCCGGGTCGGTCAGGCGCGAGTTGGTCATGTGGGTGTGCACGGCGGCGGTGCCGTCGAAGTCGGGTC
>JAZFQY010000265.1:0-4428 GCA_036445355.1 Alphaproteobacteria bacterium | reverse complement strand
GCCACGGCCTCGGCGAAGGGAGCGTTTTCGGCCAGAAATCCGTAACCAGGATGTAGGGCATCGGCCCCCGTCTCCCGCGCGGCGGCGATGATGCGCTCGATAGAAAGATAGCTGTCTGACGACGGAGCCGGACCGATCGATACCGCCTCGTCCGCCATCGTCACGTGCAGCGCGCCGTCATCGGCGGCGGAATAGACGGCCACGGTCTGGATGCCCAGGCGCCGCGCCGTACGGATGATGCGGCAGGCGATCTCGCCCCGGTTGGCGACTAAGATTTTCTTGAACATCCCCCGCGCAGGGTAGCCAAGGGGGCCCTCGCTTCGCAAGTCGCCTGAGCGCGTCATAGTCGCCCCGGATCAGTGCTTACTTTTTTGCCCGGCTCCAGCCTTTTATTTGCCGCTCGGCGGCAATCGCGTCGGCGATCCGTGCAAATGGTTGTTGGTAAACCAGGTTCACCGGCCGATTCGACGTAATAGATCGCGTCGGCGCAGCGCAGGATATAGACGTAGGCGACTGCCGAATCAGTCATGGTGCGCCAGGCCATTCACCCTGGATGCCGACGACGCTCACAGCGGGATGTTGTCGTGCTTCTTCCACGGGTTGGCGAGGCGCTTGCCGTCGAGCATGGCCAGCGACCGGCACAGGCGCCGGCGGGTGTTGTAGGGCAGGATCACGTCGTCGATGAAGCCCTTCTGCCCGGCGACGAAGGGATTGGCGAACTTCTGCCGATAGTCCTCGGTGCGTGCCTCGATCTTCGCCGGGTCGCCCTTGTCCTCGCGAAAGATGATCTCCACCGCGCCCTTCGGGCCCATGACCGCGATTTCCGCCGACGGCCAGGCATAGTTGACGTCGCCGCGCAAATGCTTCGAGGCCATGACGTCGTAGGCGCCGCCATAGGCCTTGCGCGTGATCAGCGTCACCTTGGGCACCGTCGCCTCGGCGTAGGCGAACAGGAGCTTCGCACCGTGCTTGATGATGCCGCCATATTCCTGCGCCGTGCCGGGCATGAAGCCGGGCACGTCGACGAAGGTGACGATGGGGATGTTGAAGCAGTCGCAGAAGCGCACGAAGCGCGCGCCCTTGATCGACGAGGCGATGTCGAGGCAGCCGGCCAGCACCATCGGCTGGTTGGCGACGAAGCCCACCGTGCGTCCGTCCATGCGGCCGAAGCCGACGACGATGTTGGCGGCGTAGTCCGGCTGCAGCTCGAAGAAATCGCCGTCATCGACGACCTTGTGGATGAGCTCCTTCATGTCGTAGGGCGTCGCCGGGTCCGCCGGCACCAGACTGTCCAGAGAGCGCTCGACGCGCTCGGCCGGATCCTCCGCCGCATGGCGCGGCGGCGGCTCGCGGTTCGAGGCCGGCATCAGATCGATGAAGCGGCGCAACTGCAGCAGCGCCTCGACGTCGTTGTCGAAGGCTAGATCGGCGACGCCCGACTTGCTGGTGTGGGTGACGGCCCCGCCCAGCTCCTCGTGGCTGACCTCCTCGTGGGTGACGGTCTTCACCACGTCTGGGCCGGTGACGAACATATAGGCGCTGTCCTTGACCATGAATATGAAGTCGGTCATCGCCGGCGAGTAGACGGCACCGCCGGCGCACGGGCCCATGATGAGGGAGATCTGCGGCACCACCCCGGAGGCGAGCACGTTGCGCTGGAACACCTCGGCATAGCCGGCGAGGGAGGCGACCCCCTCCTGGATGCGCGCGCCGCCGGAATCGTTGAGGCCGATCACCGGCGCGCCGACTTTCATCGCTTGGTCCATGACCTTGCAGATTTTGCGCGCGTGGGCGTCGCTCAATGAGCCGCCGAAGACGGTGAAGTCCTGGGAGAAGACGAAGATGAGCCGCCCATTGACGGTGCCCCAGCCGGTGACCACGCCGTCGCCGGGGATGCGGTTTTCGGCCATGCCGAAGTCGTGGGCGTCGTGCTCGACGAACATGTCCCACTCCTCGAACGAGCCCTCGTCGAGGAGAATGTCCAGGCGCTCGCGCGCCGTCAGCTTGCCCTTGGCGTGCTGCGCATCGACGCGGCGCTTGCCGCCGCCGGCGCGCGCCCGCCGGCGCCGACGCTCGAGCTCCTTGAGGATGTCCTGCATGGCCGCCCCCGCTCATGCTCGGGGGCCTTGCCCCCGAAGCCCTCCGAATAGCAGGTCGCCGCAGTTTCGGCCAGCCAGCGGCGGACCGGCGCTCACGCGGCCCGAAGCAGCTCCAGGAAACGGGCGGCGGCGGCGATATCGTCCTTCAGCGCCGCGCGGCGACCCGCCGCCTCCGCGTCCTCGCCCCAGTGCTCGGCCTGGAAGGTCTCGTCGACTTGGCCGGCGTCGTGCGCCTCCCCGGCATCGAGGCGGCCGGCCGCCAGCGCCAGGCCGATGACCAGCGAGCCGGTTGCCGTCGTCGCCTGCTGCAGGGCCGCCATCGCCATCGGCTCGTGACGGGCGACGGCGGCGCGCAGGGCGGACATCGCCGTCGGCGGCTGCGTCACCGGGACCACGCCCCGCGTGACCACGAGCTTCGCCGCCAGCGCCTCGGCCGCCCACTTAACCAGGGGCTGCCAGGCGGCGGTCTGACGGGCGACCAGATCCGCCGGCGTCTCGGCGCGGTAGCACACCAGATCGGAGGTAGCATAGGCGGCGATCTGATCGATCGCGGTCTCGTGCTCGGGCGCGATGCGGTCGACAGCGGTGGCGGCGAGGCGCATGAGCGGCATGGTGTGCGGCCGGACCAGCTCCGCCTGCGCCGCCCACTCGGCGGCGACAGCCTCCGCCAGCGCTCGCCTGGGGAGCACCAGCACCGCGCGCGCCGGCGTTCGCAATGGCCGGGTGTCGAGGGTCACGCAATAGCCGCCCTCGACGGCGTCGACGCCTGCCGCCGAATAGACGCGCTTCATGCTGCGAGCCTAGAGCCTTTTCCGGTCATATTGACGCAATTCTGTTGTGCCCGCGAGGCGGCAGGCCGCAAGGCGTCTGGCGAAGCGCGATGCGGGACATCGGGCGAGGCAGACAACGCCGCGGCTGCCCCTCGCGGGACAACCCGGAGGGACAGGCCATTTTGGGCCAGGGCGGCGTCAAGCGCCTCGAGCGTAGCGGTGGCTACGCTCCGCAGCACTTTCCTGGCCCTGACCCAAAATGGCTCTGTCAGAATGGGTCAATATGACCGGAGAAGGCTCTAGTTTCCGAACAACCTCTGCAGACCGCGGCCGATGCCCGCGCCGACGCCTTCGATGGCGTCCTTGACCGCGCCGCCGGCCTTATCGACGACCGACCTTTTCTCGGACTTGGGCATGCCCTGGGTTTGGGAACCGACGCTGGTGGCGAGATTTAGGCACGGATTATCGGAACTGCCCATCTCGCCGAGGCCGAGGATGGCCGCCGGCGGGAATATGGCCGCGCCGAGAACGCCGCCTATCTTGCGCGCGACCGAGGCCTTGTCCGGCGTGAAACTTGGCTCGGCCAAGGTACCGCGCACATTCACCGGCACGGAGATATTGAGCGTCGGCGATTTCGACCGCGGCGATACCTTGAGGTCGAGCGTCTCCTCACCGAGATCGATGTCGCCCTCGCCGACCACCGTGACGTGCTCGCTGTCCGCCAGCAGGATCTGCGACGACGCCACACCCTGATCGATGACGAAATCGCTGGCCATGCAGTTGACCACGGTCCACTCGGACTTCTTCGCGAACAGGGTGCCCATGACCTGGCTCAGCCCGCCGACCAGCAGGTCGAAGGAATCGGTGCGCGCCCGGCCCTCGCCCATCAAAAGGCGTGTGTGGCCCTGCAGGCCGGCCATGACCTGGGCCACCGAACTGCCTTGTCCTTCGAGGCTTATGTCGACGCTGGCCGTGCCCTCCAGCAGGTCGCCGGCGTCGAATGCGGCGAGCAGGCGCCCGAGGTCGACCTGCTGCGACTTGACTTCGAGGGCGACGGTCGGCGTTGCGGTGCCGGCGTCGATGCCGATGACACTGGCCAGCCGGCTGCCGGCGATCGTCAGACCCAGCGGCCGGACCGATAGCGCGCCGTCTTCGAGGTCCAGGGACATCACCATATCCTGCACGCTGAACCCCGGCAGCACCAGCTCGCCCAGGGTCAGCTCCAGCTTCGCGTCGATCGCCTTCAGGCCCTCGAAGTCCAACGCTTCGTCGGAGAACACCCGCGCGTCCTCGGCCTCGGCCGGCGCGGTCTCGGCCTCCGGCAGCAGCTCTCTCAGGTCCAGGCGCTTTCCGTCGAGACCCGCGTTCAGACGCGGCCGCGCACCGTCGAGGTTGAGCACGATGCCGCCCGAAAGGTCGCTCCGTCCCCATTGCAGCACGAGGTCGTCCAAGTTCAGCGCCGTCGGCCCGCCTCTGAGGGTTGTGCTCAGTCTGAAGGGCCCCGCGTCCGGCAGCCAGTCGCCCGCCAGCCTGCGCAGGCCGGCGAGGCTGCGGCCATT
>JAZFQY010000264.1:0-2731 GCA_036445355.1 Alphaproteobacteria bacterium | reverse complement strand
AATATCTGGTGGACGGCGTTCCGCTGCGCGACTTGGCGCGCCGCTTTGCGTCGCCGCTGCTCGATGACCGCGCGCGCCTCCGGTTCGGCGTCGAGACCATCGCCTTTTCGCTGGTCGTCGCCCTGGTCTTCATATTCCTGCGACCGATCAACCAGTTCATTTACCTTCGGTTCTGACGGGAGGCCCGGCACCCGGGCAGGACGTCGCAAGGCCGACGGCGCCCGCCCGATGGCCGTTGACAGCTTCGGCGCCGCTTGTATAGTCCGCCGGCGCCTCGGCGGTGGACCGCCGAGCGTCCAAAGCGTTGTGCCCTGGGCCGTATGTGCCGAGGCGCGGTCGGGCAGGTGAGCCAACCCATGTACGCAGTCATCCGCACCGGCGGCAAGCAGTTCAAGGTCGCCGAGGGCGACGTCATCTTCGTCGAGAAGCTGGCCGCCGAGGCCGGCCAGGACGTGGTCTTCGACCAGGTGCTGATGCTGGGCGGCAACGGCGATGCCACCATCGGCACGCCGCTGGTATCGGGCGCGGCGGTGACGGCGAAAGTACTGGAGCAGGCGCGCGGGCCCAAGATCATCGTCTTCAAGAAGAAGCGGCGCAAGAATTACCGCCGCACGCACGGCCACCGCCAGGCACTGACCGTGCTCCGCATCACCGACATCGCCGGCAAGGGTCGCAAGAAGGCGAAGCCAGCGGCGAAGGCCGGGGCAACGCCGAAAGCGGCGGCCAAGCCCAGGCCGACGGCGAAGGCCGAGGCAAAGCCGGCGGCGAAGAAGGCAGCCCCGGCGAAAAAGGCAGCCCCGGCGAAAAAGGCAGCCCCGGTGAAGAAGGCGACCCCGGCGAAGAAGGCAGCTCCGGCGAAGAAGGCGACCACGGCGAAGAAGGCCGCTTCGGCCAAGAAGAGCGCCGGCAAATCCGGGGCGAGGTCCGGGGGCACGTCCGGGGCGAAGAAGAAGAACTGAGGAGAGCGAGCGATGGCGCACAAGAAGGCAGGCGGCAGCTCACGCAACGGCCGCGATTCCGCCGGCCGGCGCTTGGGTCTGAAGAAGTTCGGCGGCGAGCGCGTCGTCCCCGGCAACATCATCGTGCGCCAGCGGGGTACCAGGTTCCATCCCGGTGCCAATGTAGGCATGGGCAGAGATCACACCCTGTTCGCCACCGCCGAAGGGCAGGTTCGCTTCGCGCGCAAGGCCAACGGGCGCGTCTATATCTTCGTGGCGCCACCGAGCTAGCACGAAATTCAACAACGGACGTCCTATGATGGGGGAGCGGGCGGCCGTTCCCCCAGCGTCGTCATGGGGTGACGACCGGGCCAGGGAGAGCCACGACGCATGCGGTTTCTCGACGAAGCCAAGATTTACGTCCGCAGCGGTGACGGCGGCAATGGCTGCGTCAGCTTCCGGCGCGAGAAAAACATCGCCCGAGGCGGCCCCAACGGCGGCGACGGCGGGCGCGGCGGTGACGTGATCGCCGAGTGCGTGGCCGGCCTCAATACCCTCATCGACTTCCGCTACAAGCAGCACTTCAAGGCGGCGCGCGGCGGCCACGGCATGGGCAAGGACCGCAGCGGCCGGTCCGGCGCCTCGGTGACCCTGAGGCTGGCGGAGGGCACCCAGGTGCTGGGCGAGGACAAGGAAGGCCTGGTCGCCGACCTCACCGGCCCCGGCGAGCGCGTGGTGCTGGCCCGGGGCGGCGCCGGCGGGCGCGGCAACGCCGCCTTCAAGTCGCCCACCATCCGCGCCCCGCGCCGCGCCGACCCCGGCCGGCCGGGTGAGGAGCGCTGGTTGTGGCTGCGCCTGAAGCTGCTGGCCGATGCCGGGCTCGTCGGCCTGCCCAATGCCGGCAAGTCCACCTTCCTCGCCGCCGTGACCAGCGCCAAGCCGAAAATCGCCGACTATCCCTTCACCACCCTGGCGCCGATGCTGGGCGTCGTGGCGGCGGACGGCCAGGAGTTCGTGCTGGCCGACATTCCGGGCCTGATCGAGGGCGCCCATGCCGGACGCGGCCTGGGCGACCGCTTCCTCGGCCATATCGAGCGCTGCCGGGCGCTCTTGCATCTGGTCGACGGCACCCTGGGGCCGCCGGCCGCGGCCGCCGCCTACCGCGCGGTGCGCGCCGAACTCGTGGCCTATGGCGCCGATCTCGCCCAAAAGCCCGAGATCGTGGCCCTCAACAAGCTCGACGCGATGAGCCCGGATGAGATCGCGGCCTGCCGCACCGCACTCGCCGAGGCCGCAGAAAGAGACGTATTCGGCGTCTCGGGCGCCACCGGTGCCGGGGTCGAGGCCGCGCTCAAGATCCTCCTCGGCGAAGTCGACCGCAAGCGCGAGGAGGCGGCGCCGACGGTCGGCGCCGCCTTCACCCTGCCATGACCGCACACCTCGCCAGCGCAAGGCGCCTGGTGGTCAAGATTGGCTCGGCGCTCCTGGTCGACGAGGGCGGCGCGCTGCGCCGTGCATGGTTGCAGGCGCTGGCCGAGGACTTGGCGGACCTGCATGGGGGCGGCACGGAGGTGCTGATCGTATCCTCCGGCGCCATCGCCGTCGGCCGGCGCCTGCTCGGCCTCGCCCGCGGCCCACGAAACCGCGCCCTGCGCCTCGAGGAGAGCCAGGCCGCCGCAGCCACCGGCCAGATCCGCCTCGCCCATGCCTGGCAGGAGGCCCTGGCCCGCCACCAGGTGCCAGTCGCGCAAGTGCTGCTCACCATCGACGACACGGAGAACCGGCGCCGCTAC
>JAZFQY010000263.1:0-5312 GCA_036445355.1 Alphaproteobacteria bacterium | reverse complement strand
GCCGGCGCGGTTGCGGATCACCCTTTCCCACAGACCCCAAACGCCGCGCGGTCGGTAGAACGCCTTGTAATAGAAGCCGACGGGCAGGAAGCGGCCGAAGGGCGCCAGCCAGGCGCCGCGGTCACGGCGCAGGCTGCCGTTCACATTGACCGGGATTACCACCATGCCGTCTTCGAGCCGGCGGCGGTCGGCGGTGACGTTGGGCTCGGCGCCGATCTGGACGATGGCATTGGCGTCGTGGCCCCAGAAGCTGAACGGCCCCCGCGGCCGGTGATACTTGAAGGAGCGGGACATGAGCCAGCGGCCGTTGGCGGCCAGGGCGCTGGCGATGGTGTCACCGTCGAAGCCCTGGTAGGGGCGTCCCTCGAAGGTGAAGGCGAGGACACGCTCGCGGTCGATGAGCCGCCCATGGGGCGGCGGCAAACGCTGCGCCTGGTCGGTCATTTCTCTTCTGCCGGTGGCGCGGCATAGGCAACTCGCGCCTGGTACAACTCGCTCGCCGGGTAGGTACGCAGGATCTCGTCGCTGGTCGTGTCGCGCTCGGCGATGAACCAGCTTCCGGTGGGGGTGTGGAACCACCACTCGCGCACCACGCCGGCGAGATTGTTGTCCTGGAACAAGTAGTCGGCCCACTGGGTGTCGTCGTGGGCGGTGGGATCGGCGATCGGCTGCACCTCGCCGCCGCAAACGAACTCGCTCGCCGGCCGCGGTCCTGTGAGCGGGCAGTCGATCATCTTCATGGCAGGCCCCTTTCGGTGCCAAACCGGCGTCGTCGCACACGATTGGCGAGCGCGCTTGCGGTTCCCCAGTCGCATCGGGGGGGAGGGTCCGTAGGGGCGGGTTTCAAACCCGCCCCTACAACGGTCGCACGGAGTAGCGCTGTGTCGTTCATGGGTTTGAACTGATTCAATTGCCGACCGAGGCGGCGCCGCGTTCGCCGAGGAGGGCGAAGTCGCGGAAGCGGTCGAGGCCAAAGGGCGCGATCAGGTCGTGCGGCCGGCCGGTGGCGACGGTATGGGCCATGGTCACGCCGCAGATGGGGGTCGCCTTGAAGCCCCAGGTGCCCCAGCCGGCGTCCATATAATAGTTCTCCACCGGCGTCAGCCCCATGACCGGAGCGAAATCGGGGGTCATGTCGGCCATGCCGGCCCATTGCCGCATCAGCCGAACCCCGGCGAGGAACGGGAATATCTCCAGCACGTGCATCGCCAGCCCTTCCTTGAAGTCGAGGGTGGAGCGAGTCGAGTAGAGTCCGTAGGTGTCGGTGGCGCCACCCATGACCAGCTCGCCGCGCGGCGACTGCGAGAAATATGTGTGCAGCGAGCCGGAGACGATGATCGGGTCGAGGAACGGCTTCAAGGGCTCGGTGACGCAGGCCTGCAACGGCACGGTGCGGATCGGCAGCTTGAAGCCGACCAGCGCGGCGACCACGGACGACGATCCGGCCACAGCCTGGATCACCGATCCGCAGCGGATCGCGCCGCGGCCGGTCTCGACGCCGGTGACGCGGCCGCGCTCGACGCGAATACCGGTGACCTCGGTCTGCTGGTGGATCTCCACCCCCATCTCCGCCGCGCGCATGGCGTAGCCCCAGGCGACGGCGTCATGGCGGGCGATGGCGCCCGGCGGGTGGTAGAGCGCCGCCAGGATCGGGTAGCGCACGTTGCGCGAGACGTCGATGCCCGGTGCCAGGCGCGCGATCTCGTCCGGGAAGATGAGTTCCGAATCGACCCCCATATGCTTGTTCACTTCGGCGCGCCAGCGGCTGGTGCGTACCGCCGCGTCGGTGTGAGCCAGGGTCAAATGGCCGCGCACGGAATAGAGGATGTTGAAGCCGAGGTCGTTGGATAGGCGGCGGAACAGCTTCTCCGACGCGTCATAGAAGCGCACGCCTTCGGGCGTCAGGTAGTTGGAGCGCACGATGGCGGTATTGCGCGCCGTGTTGCCGCCGGCGAGCCAGTCCTTCTCCAAAACCGCGACGCTGCGGATGCCGTGGTCCTTGGCCAGGTAATAGGCCGCCGCCAGGCCGTGACCGCCGCCGCCGATGATGACCACGTCGTAGGACGGCTTGAGCTCCGGCGTCGCCGGGATCAGTCGCCGGCCCGGATATTTCCGCGACAGTCCGTATTTCAGAAGGCCGAACGGCATGGCGCCCGCTGACGTTTCCCCTCAGGCGTCACCTTAGGCGGGCGCCTGGGGGCCAGCAACGCCTTAGCGGCCGACGGCGTAGCCCTGCTGGAAGCGCGGGTGGGCGGCGGCCTTGAGAATGGTCTCGCCGTTGGCCCCGGCCTCGCGCCCGACCGCGGTGAGCCGACCCAGCGCCCAGTCGCCGACTTCCTCCACCCGGTGGCCACGGCGCGCCAGCTCGTCCAGGGTCGCTCGCGGCAGCCGACTCTCGACGCTGAGCACGCCGGGTCGCGACTTACGCGGGAAGAAACTCGACGGAAAATGCTCGCTGTGAAACATCGGCGCGTCCACGGCCTCGGCGAGGTTGAAGCCATGATGGACGTGGCGCAGGAACAGGGTCAGCGCCCACTGATCCATCTGGTCGCCGCCGGGGGTGCCGAAGGCGAGGACGGGCGCGCCGTCGCGCAAGGCGAGGCCGGGGCTGAGCGTGGTGCGCGGTCGCGTGCCCGGCCTGAGGCTCGATGCCAGCCCGTCCTCGAGCCAGAACATCTGCGCCCGCGTGCCCAGGCAGAATCCGAGTTCGGGAATGGCCGGCGAGGCTTGCAACCAGCCGCCGCTGGGCATGCACGAAATCATGTTGCCGTGGCGGTCGGCGGCGTCCAAATGCACGGTGTCGCCGTCGGTGGGGCCGAGCGGCATCGGGTTGGCGGCGCCGGCGAGGGCGCGGTTGGGCTCGCCGACGCCGGAAGTCGCCACACCGGCGGGATCGCGGCGCGGCCCGCCCGTGCGGTCGGCCACTAACCTTGCCAGGCGCGCCAGGCGCGGTTCGCGGCCGCCGGGGCGGCCGGGACGCTGCTCCAGGGACGCCGTCTCGCCGATGAGGGCGCGCCGCTCGGCGTTGTAGGCGTCCGACAGGAGATCGTCGAGGGGCACTTGGCTCGCCGCAGGGTCGCCGTACCAGGCCTCGCGGTCGGCCATGGCGAGCTTCGCCGCCTCCACCTGGGCGTGGACGAAGTCGCTGCCCAGCGGGTCCATGGCGCCCAGGTCGAGCCCCTCGAGCAGCGCCAGTTGCTGCAGCATCACCGGGCCCTGGCTCCAGGGTCCGCACTTGCAGACCGTGAAGCCTGCATACTCGACGGTGGCCAGCGCCTCGTATTCGGCGCGCCAGCGCGCCATGTCGTCGCCGGTTAGCAGCGCGCCATGACGCCGGCCGGTGGCGTCCAGGCATTCGGTGGTACGACAGAACGCGTCGATCGCCTCGGCGACGAAGCCTTCGTAAAAGGCGCGGCGGGCGCCCTCGATTTCGCGCTCGCGCTTGCCCTTGCCGGCGGCCTCGCCTTCGCGCAGCAGGCGCGCATACGTATCGGCGAGAACCGGATTGCGGTGCAGACCGCCGGCGGCGGGCGCGGCGCCGCCCTCGAGGTGGATCGCCGCCGAGCTCGGCCATTCGCTCGTGAACAGCGCGGCCATGTTGGCGATGACGGTGTGCAGCGACGGGATGACGATGAATCCGTCGCGTGCGTAGGCGATGGCCGGTTCGAGCACCTGACGCAGGCCGAGGCTGCCGTGATCGCGCAGGAGCAGCATCCAGGCATCGAATGCACCCGGCACCACGGCCGCCAGCAGGCCGGTGCCGGGAACGAGGTCGAGCCCCAGCGCCTCGAAGCGGGCTAGGGTCGCCGCCGCCGGCGCCACGCCCTGCCCGCAGACCACCTCGGCGCGTCCGCTGCGCGCGCTGTAGAACACCGCTGGCATGTCGCCGCCGAGGCCGTTCTGGTGCGGTTCCACCACCTGCAGGGCGAAGCCGGCGGCGACGGCGGCATCGAAGGCGTTGCCACCGAGCTCGAACATGCGCCAGCCGGCCATGGTGGCGAGCCAGTGGGTGCTGGCGATGACCCCTGTCGTACCGCGGATTTCCGGGCGGGTGGTGAAAGTCATCGGTGCTCCTCGGTCGGGCCGTGGCGTTAGGCCAATATCAACGATTGCTGGCATTGACGCCAGAAGGGGAGGCCGAACAGCCGCGCCTCGAGACCCGACGCCGCCAAGCGTGGAGACGACGCCCCTCGGAAAGTACGCATGATCGAACACGGATTATTGGTGCCGGCATTAGCGAAAAATAAACGTTAACCATTGATAAAGTCACCGTGAACTGTGATCCCAGTCATTTCGGTCCAGGACCTAGCTCTGGTTCCGTGAAAGACCGCGAAATGCCGGGTTCTAGTGCGATTCGACGGTCATCGCGGGTCCATTCGGGGTGTGGCAGTTGAGGAATCTGTCGATGGCGTATTTGATGTCATTGCCTTCGTTGGGTCGGCCGCAGCCATCCCGCGAGGCCGCCGCGGGCAGCGAATTCGTCGCCGACGACAAACGGCTGGCCTGGCTCGCCGCCGCTCTCAGACGTGAACCCGCGAGCGAGCACCGCTCGCGGATGTTGTTTCGCTTCGCGTTGCTCAACATCGCCTGTGGCGCAATCCTGGCGGCGGGCTACGTGAACGGCCTCGTCGACATGGTGATCGAGGCCGACAAGACCGGCCTGTCGATCGGCATCTTCGCCATCTTCGTGGTTGGCCTGGCGATCTGCGGGGCCAAGGTCTGGCGCACCAGCCGCGACCTCGACCACGTACACGACTTCGATTCCCTGCGCCCGTCGCGGGCCGCCGAGTATCTGGCACAGCTCAGGTGGACGCCGGCCGACGGGCGCTCCGTCCTCGCCGCGTCCCTGCGGCTCAAGCTGTCGCACCGCATCGGCCTCGTGCGCCAGATCGCCGGCAGCCTCGTGCTGCTGGGGCTGATCGGCACCGTGCTCGGCTTCATCATTGCGCTTAGCGGCGTCGACCCGGAACGGGCCGGCGACGTAAGCGCCATCGGTCCCATGGTGTCGACACTGATCGAAGGCATGTCGACGGCGCTCTACACGACACTGGTCGGTGCGGTGTTGAACCTGTGGCTGATGGCCAACCATCGCCTGCTGTCCTCGGGCACCGTAAATTTGATCACCGCCCTGGTGGAGTTCGGCGAGCGCCATGCAAGATCTTGAACTTTTCACCGAGGAGGACAGCGACGGCACCGTCTTCCGCGATGTCGTAATGCTGATGCTGGGCGGATTCCTCGCCATCGTCCTGTTGTTGTTGCCGCACCTGAACCCGCCCGCCATGGCGGAGGACTCGACGCCGCCGCCAGGCAAC
>JAZFQY010000262.1:0-4770 GCA_036445355.1 Alphaproteobacteria bacterium | reverse complement strand
ATCTGCAGGCGGCCGTCGTCCTCGAAGTAGAAATGGTGGTGCTCGGAAACGTTGGTGTCGAAATAGGACCGTCCGGGCTCCACCACCACCTCGCGCAGCAGACCAGCATGGGTGAACTAGTGCAAATTGTTGTAGACGGTGGCCAGGGAGACATGTACCCGCGCCTTGAGCACATCACCGTGGAGCTGCTCCGCAGTGAGGTGGCGGTCGCCACGATCGAACAGCAGCTTGGCCAGGGCCAGACGCTGCCGCGTGGGCCGCAGGCCCGCCACCCGAACCTGGGCCAGGACGCCCGCATAGGGCCGAGTTGGTATCATGTCGTCCATTCGAGCCGTCCTGTGGCAACGCCACGCTTGCATCTCATATATATGGTGTCAGTGGGCAAAAGCATGAAAGCCCCGAACGGGCCAAGAAGGCCGGCTGCGAGACGGCGTTAACGGCTTGTATTGCTGCCGGTTTGGCTTATGCTTGTGGCCTGTGCGAGCCTGCTGCTCGGGTCGCGCTTGAGGCTCGCCGCCGCGAGCGGGACATTATCGTGCGCGCGGCGGGCGCAGACAGTCCGCGCAACCACTCCCGATCAAGCGATGAGGATCGTGACCAAACAGTCGAGCTTTAGCTACGAGGAACTGCTGAAGTGCGGGCACGGCGAGCTCTTCGGCCCAGGCAACGCCCGCCTGCCGCTGCCTCCCTTGTTGATGTTGGACCGCATCATCCGCATCGCGCACACCGGTGGCGAGCACGGCGAGGGCGAGGTCGTCGCCGAGCTCGACTTGAAGCCAGACATGTGGTTCTTCGGCTGCCACTTCGAAAGCGACCCGATCATGCCAGGCTGCCTCGGCCTCGACGGGCTGTGGCAGATGCTGGGATTCTTTCTCGGCTGGCTGGGTCTGCCCGGCACCGGCCGGGCGCTTCGCGTCGGCGAGGTCAAGTTCGCCGGCGCGATCGTGCCGGCGAGCCGGCTCTTGAGCTATCAGCTCAACGTCAAGCGCGTGATCAAGCGCGCCTTCACCCTGGCGGTCGCCGACGGCGTGGCCTTGCTCGACGGCAACCGGGTGTTTGCCGCCAAGGATCTGCGCGTGGGCCTGTTTCCCAACCCGCAAGAAACCTAGGTAGACCCGGCCATGCGGCGCGTCGTCGTCACCGGCATGGGCATCGTCTCGTCCATCGGCAACAACAAGAAAGAGGCGCTCGCCGCCCTGCGCCAGGGCAAGTCCGGCATCGAGTTTTGCGAGGAATACCGGGACATGGGCTTCCGCAGCCATATCCACGGCTCGCTCAAGATCGATCTCGACACGCTCGTGGACCGGCGAGCGCGGCGCTTCATGGGCGACGGCGCTGCCTACAATTTCGTCGCCATGGAGCAGGCGATCGCCGACGCCGGCCTCGAGGACAACGATATCTCGAACGAACGCACCGGTCTGGTGATGGGCTCGGGCGGGACATCGACCAAGGACCAGGTGTTGGCGGCCGACCTTCTGCGCGAGAAGGGCTCATCGCGGCGCGTCGGGCCGTTCATGGTGCCGCGGATAATGACGAGCACGAATTCGGCGACGCTTTCCACCTGGTTCAAGATCAAGGGCGCCAGCTACTCCATCAGCTCCGCCTGTTCCACCTCCGCCCACTGCATCGGTAACGGCGCCGAGCTCATCCAGCTCGACAAGCAGGACGTCGTCTTTGCCGGCGGCGGCGAATCCCTGCACTGGACGCTGTCGGTCCTGTTCGACGCCATGCCGGCCTTGTCGTCGGCCTTCAACGACACGCCGGAGCGCGCCTCGCGGCCCTTCGACGCCACCCGCGACGGCTTCGTCATATCCGGTGGCGGCGGCGTGGTCGTGCTCGAGGAGCTGGCGCACGCCCGCGCCCGCGGCGCCAAGATATATGGCGAGCTCGTCGGCTATGGCGCCACCTCCGACGGTGCCGACATGGTGCAGCCCTCGGGCGAGGGCGCGGTGCGCTGCATGAAAATTGCAATGGCCAGCATTAACGAGCCCATCGATTACATCAACGCCCACGGCACCAGCACGCCTGTCGGCGACGTTCAGGAGCTCAAGGCGTTGCGTGAGACCTTCGGCAACGGGGGTGCCAACCGCATACCCTATATCAGTTCCACGAAATCGCTCACCGGCCACTCCCAGGGCGCCACTGGTGTGCACGAGGTGATCTATTGCCTGCTGATGATGGAAAACGATTTCATCGCCGCCTCGGCCAATATTGGTGAGCTCGATCCCGAGGCCGACGGCATGCCCATCGTGCTCGAGCGTAAGGACGACATCGCGCTCACCACCACCATGTCGAACAGCTTCGGCTTCGGCGGCACCAACGCGACATTGGTGTTCCGGCGTGTCGAGTGATCACCGCCCGGGCACGATGGCCAGCCACCTGTCACACCGCCAGGAAGCGACCGCCGCCGTGCGTCCGATGACGACACCGGACCTCTCGGTCGGCCGGCTCATGGCCGGCAAACGCGGTCTGGTCATGGGCATCGCCAACGACCATTCGATCGCCTGGGGGATCGCCCGCGCGGTGCACGCCCAGGGCGCGCGGCTGGCCCTCACCTATCAGGGCGACGTTTTCGCCAAGCGTGTAGAACCCTTGGCCGCGGCGGTCGACGCGGCGCGGATCCTGCCCTGCGACGTCGCCGAGCCAGCCAGCCTGGACGCGGTCTTCGACGCCATAGCCAGCGAGTGGGACGGCCTCGATTTCGTCGTCCATGCCGTCGCATACTCCGACAGGGAGGAACTCAAGGGCCGTTACGTCGACACGTCGGAGGAAAACTTCCGGCGCACGATGGCCGTCTCTTGCTACTCTTTCACCGAGGTGGCGCGCCGGGCCGAGACGCTGATGCAGGCCGGCGGCAGCCTCCTGACCCTGACCTTCGAGGGCGCGGCCCGGGTGATGCCCAGCTACAACGTCATGGGCGTCGCCAAGGCGGCGCTGGAGGCGAGCGTGCGCTATCTGGCCGCCGATCTGGGGCCGGCAGGCATTCGCGTCAACGCCATCTCCGCCGGTCCCATGCGCACCCTCGCCGGCTCCGCCGTCGGCGACGCGCGCTATGTCTACAACTACAATCGCGACAACGCGCCCTTGCGGCGCAACGTCACGCTCGAGGATCTGGGCGGCGCCGCGTTGTATCTGCTGTCCGATTTGTCGGCCGGCGTCACCGGCGGCATCCACTATGTCGACGGCGGCTTCAACATCGTCGGCATCCCCCGCCCACAGCGCGACAACGACGGATCAATTTGAACCGGCGGCCACCTGCGGCGTCGGCATGATCCGATCCGGTGCATCGCTGAACAGATAGTCCACCCCCGCCTCCATCAGCGCCGCGGCGCGCGCCGGGTCCTTGACTGTGAACACCCCCAGCCACAGGCCGGCCGCCTTCACCGTCGCCGCCATGCGCGCATTCATGCGCTGCGAACGGATGTGCACGGCGATGCAGTCGAGCTCGTGCGCGGTGGACATGGCGCGTCCGAACATACCCCAACGCAGGACCACCGCCAACGGCAGCTCGGGCATCTCCAAGCGCACAGTTTGCAGACAGACCCGCCGCAGGCTGGAGACGATGGCGACGCACGCCGCGCCCTCGCCCAGCGCCCGGAGCTCGGCGCACACCGCCGCCGCCACGGATCTTTCCTCGCCGCGCTCGGACTTGACGTCGAGGCTCGCCCGCAGGCCGAGCCGGACGCACAGCGCCAGCGCCTCGGCGAGGGTCGGTATGCGCTCGCCGGTGAAGCGGGGATTGAACCAGGCGCCGGCGTCGAGGGTCTTCAGCTGGGCGAGGTCGTGGGCGCCAACGGCGCCGCTGCCGTCGGTGGTTCGCGCGAGATCGGCGTCATGAATGAGCACGCAAGCGCGATCACGGCTGAGCCGCACGTCGAATTCGACCGCGCCCACGCCCAGCGCCGCCGCGGCGCTGAGCCCGGCCAGGGTGTTCTCCGGCGCATGGGCGCAGGCGCCGCGGTGGCCGACGACGGGTGGCAGCGGCGCCAGGCGCGGGCCCTCCGCCGGGGCCGGGGGCAGCATGCGCCCGACCAGGGCCGGTTGCTATTAGGCGGACCTGCGCCCGCGCTCGGGCCGGCGGCCGCGCGGCCCGGTGCGGAACTCCATGCCCTCGGAGATATCGGCGCCGGTCGCCTGATCGACGGCGCGCATGGACAGCTTGACCTTGCCGCGGTCGTCGAAGCCGATGACCTTGACTTGGACCTCGTCGCCTTCGTTGACGACGTCAGTCACCTTCTCGACCCGCTCCGATTTCAGCTCGGATACGTGGACCAGACCATCCTTTGCACCAAGGAAGTTCACGAAGGCGCCGAACTCGAGCACCTTGACCACCTTGCCCTTGTAGATCACGCCTAGCTCGGGCTCGGCGACGATGCCCTTGATCCAGTCGACGGCGCGCTCGGCCGCCTCGCTGTCTACCGACGCCACCTTGATCACGCCATCGTCATCGATGTCGATCTTGCAGCCGGTGGTCTCGCAGATTTCCCGGATCACCTTGCCGCCGGTGCCGATGACCTCGCGGATCTTGTCGCGGGAAATGGTGATGGTCGTGATGCGCGGCGCGTGCGGGCTGATGTCCTCGCGCGAATCGGTCAGCGCCTTGGCCATCTCGCCCAGGATGTGCAGCCGCCCGTCGCGCGCCTGGGCGAGGGCAATGCGCATGATCTCCTCGGTAATCGAGGTGATCTTGATGTCCATCTGCAGCGAGGTGATGCCAACATCGGTGCCCGCCACCTTGAAGTCCATGTCGCCCAGATGGTCCTCGTCGCC
>JAZFQY010000261.1:0-8709 GCA_036445355.1 Alphaproteobacteria bacterium | reverse complement strand
AGCATGTCGCCAATTTCCTTGTCGCCGTTGGACGAGATCGTCCCGACCTGGGCGATCTCCTCGTTCGAGGACACTTTCCTGGAGCGCTTTCTCAGCTCCGCGACCACCGCCTCGACCGCCGTGTCGATGCCGCGGCGCAGGTCCATGGGGTTCATGCCCGCGGCCACCGCCTTGCAGCCCTCGCGCACGATCGACTGGGCGAGGATGGTCGCGGTGGTGGTGCCGTCGCCGGCGATGTCGCTGGTCTTCGAGGCGACCTCACGCAGCATCTGGGCGCCCATGTTCTCGAACTTGTCGGGCAGCTCGATCTCCTTCGCCACGGTGACGCCGTCCTTGGAGATCCTGGGCGCCCCGAACGACTTGTCGAGCACGACGTTGCGCCCCTTGGGGCCGAGGGTCACCTTGACCGCATCGGCCAGTATGTCGACGCCGCGCAGCATGCGCGTGCGCGCGTCGGTGGAAAATCTCACTTCCTTGGCAGGCATATTCAGTTACTCCCGTGCGATCAGGCGGCGGCGCGCGCCCTCGTCTTGGCGCCAGTGAGGACGCCCAATATGTCGCTTTCCTTCATGATCAACAGCTCGTCGCCGTTCATTTTGGCCTCGGTGCCGGACCACTTGGCGAACAGGATGCGGTCACCCGCCTTGACCTCAAGCGGGATGATCTCGCCCTGCTCGTTGCGCGCCCCGGGGCCGACGGCGACGACCTCTCCCTGCATGGGTTTCTCCTTCGCGGTGTCTGGAATGATGATGCCGCCCGCGGATTTTTCGTCATCGTCCAGGCGGCGCACCAGCACGCGATCATGCAAAGGCCGGAAATTCATCGCATCCTCCTCCGTGCCGGGAAAGTCCGGTCTGTGGATAATTGCAGTTGGCACACTTCTGGTGAGAGTGCCAAGGCCTGCCCGCAAGTGGGCATTGCGGCCAGGCCCGTCAAGAGTTTGTTAACCATATTCTGGCGGCCGGCTACAAGTAATAGAGCGCTAGGTAGGCGGCAAGCAGCAGCGCCGCCCACAGGGCCATGCTGCCGGTGGGCCAGCTGCGGGCGAGGATGCCCTGGGGTCCGTGATGGCGATAGAGCCCGGCGATGAGGGCCGCCGCGTGCCGGCGCGCGAGGCGGCGTAGACCGCTGTGCGCGTGCGCCCCCCTGTCCGTGAAATCGAGCGCCAACACCTTGCCGAAGCGCCGGTAGAACCAGTCGACGTCGAGGGTGATGGTGAGGGTGCGCCTGAGCTGCCCCAGCATCAGGAAGAAGGCGAGGCCTGAGAACAGCAAGAGTTGCAGCTGCCCGACCACATGGCCGCCGGTATAGGGCACGAAGTCGACCGGGAAGGGCAGGATCCGGTAAAGGGGCTCGGGATAGACGCCGATGGCGATGCACAAGACCGCGAACAGGCCCATCGCCAGACGCATGGTCGGCGGCGGGTCGGGGGGGCGCAGGCCCGAATCCTTCTGGAAGAAGACGAACCACGGGTACTTGATGCCGGCGTGCAGGAACACCCCCGCAGTCGCCGCTGCCAGCAGGAACCAGACAACCGCCAGATCCAAATCCGCCGCCGCCTGGGCGATCATGGACTTGCTGACAAATCCCGAGGTCAGCGGAAAGGCCGAGATCGACAGTGCCCCGACGATGCCGCAGACGGTTGTCACCGGCATGGTCTGGAACAAGCCGCCCAAATCGGTGCATTTGCGCTTGCCGGTCATGGCCAGCACCGAGCCGGCGGACATCAGCAACAGTGCCTTGTAGATGATGTGGGCGAAGGCGTGTGCCGCGACCCCGTTCAGCGCCATCTCGGTGCCGATGCCGACGCCGGCCACCATGAAGCCCACCTGGTTGACGATCGAGTAGGCGAGGATACGCCGCATGTCGTTTTCCAGGAGGGCGTAGACGACGCCGTAGAAGACCATGAACATGCCCACCCAGACGAGCAGCTCCGTCCCCGGAAAGCCGCGCAGCAGCACGTAGACCGCGGTCTTGGTGGTGAAGGCGGAGAGGGTGACAGCGCCGCTCGCGGAGGCCTCGGGATAGGCGTCGGGCAGCCACGCCGACAGGGGCGGGGCGGCGGCGTTCAAGAGGAAGCCGGCGAGGATCAGGGCGCGCGGCACCGTGTCCGGGGTCATGGCGGTGAAAGCGAGGGAGCCCGTCGCCGCGACCTCGCCGGCGATGCCCGCCATCAGCACGACGCCGCCCAGCAGTTGGATCATCAGATAGCGCATGCCAGAGCGCGACGACGCACCCGTCCCGGCGGCCCAGATGATCGCCGTCGAGGCCAGCGCCATCACCTCCCAGAACACGAACAGGGTGATCAAATCGCCGGCGAAGACGGCGCTGAGTGCGGCGCCGGCATAGATCGTCGCCGCCGTCAGCTCCAGGGTGGAGGCGCGGGCGAGGGCGAACAGGCCGCCGGCGAAGGCCATGATGGCGAAGATGGTGCCGAACAGCCGGCCTAACCGGCCGCCCTCGAGCGGCGCCAGCTCGTAGTCGAGGAAGGCAAGCGTGAACGCCGGCCCGTCGGGCACCAGCCAGACCAGGATAAAGGCGACGACCGGCAGACCCAGCACCAGGGCGGCGCGCCCTCGCCTGGGCAGGAACGGCAGCAGGGCCCCGCCGAGGATCAGCACCAGCCCCGGCGGCACGATGACGCCCGTCGTCACGGCCCGTCCTCATAGTAGGTGTCCCGGCGCTTGAGGAAGATGTTGACCAGCTTGGCAAACGCGATCAGGACCACGCAGCTGGCGAACCCGAACCAGGCATTGAAGGCGAAGCTGCCATCGACGCCGAAGATCGCCTCGTGCGCGGTCAGCAGCTCCACCGCCACCGCAATGGCGAGGATCGCGTAAAGCAGCACCCACAGGCGGCGGATCGTATGCGGCCGGGTCAGCCAGTGTTGGGCCATGGGCTCAGCCGGCCGCCAGTTGGTTCGCCAGGGTCAGGGGCACGCCGGCGAAGAAGAACAGGGCGAGGGTTCCCGCCGCCGTCACAGTGAGCGCGGCGACGATGGGCCAGGGCGCCTCGCCATGGGCGGCACCGCCGCCCGCCGGCGGGCGGAAGAAGGCGACGTAGACGATCGGCATGTAGTAGCCGGCGTTGAGCAGGGTGCTCAGGACGATGACGGCCACCGGCACCATCTGCCCGGCCGCCATCGCCGCCTCGAGCATGTACCACTTGCCCAGGAAACCCGCCGTCGGCGGCACGCCGATCATGCTCAGGGCGCCGACGGCGAAGGCCGCCATGGTCCATGGCATGGCGCGGCCGATGCCGGCGAGCTCGCTGACTTCGGTCTTGTGGGCGGCGGTGTAGATGGAGCCGGCGGCGAAGAACAGGGTGATCTTCCCGAAGGCATGGGCGGCAATGTGCAGTGCCGCGCCGACGGTCGACAAGGGCGTGAAGATCGCCGCCGCCAGGATGACGAAGGACAGCTGGCTAACCGTCGAATAGGCGAGGCGGAGCTTCAGGTTGTCCTGGCGCAGGGCAATGAGCGAGGCGGTGAGCACCGTCGCCCCGGCGACATAGATCAGCCAATCGCCGCTGGCAATTTCGGCCAGAAAATCGATGCCGAAGACATAGACCAGGACCTTTACCACCGTGAACACGCCGGCCTTGACCACCGCCACGGCGTGCAGCAGCGCGCTCACCGGTGTCGGCGCCACCATCGCCGCCGGCAGCCAATTGTGCACCGGCATCAGCGCCGCCTTGCCGATGCCGAAGACGTAGAGCAGCAGCAGCAGACCGGCCGCATCTTCGGCACCGGCCTTGCCGGCGAGCACTCCGCCCTGCGCGAAGTCGAGAGTGCCGGCGATGTCGAGGGTCCACAGGATGGCGACCAGGAACAGCACGAAGGACGTGCCGAGTAGAAGCAAGAGATACAGTCGCCCGGCCCGCACCGCCTCGTCGGTTCTCCGGTGGGTGACCAGGGGATAGGTGCACAGGGTCAGCGCCTCGTAGAACAGAAACAGGGTGAACAGGTTGCCGGCGAAGGCGACACCCATGGTGCTCGCCAGCGCCACCGCGAAATAGGCGTAGAACGGCGTCTGCCGCGGCTCGTCGTTGCCGCGCATGTAGCCGATGGAATAGAGCGAGTTGACGATCCACAGAAACGAGGCGACGAGGGCGAACAGCATGCCCAGGGGCTCGACCCGGAAGGCGAGCACCAGCCCCGGCAGCACGGTGATGAGCGTCACCGCCGGCCGCCCGCCGGCCAGCACCGGAGGCAGGATGGCGAGCACGGTGAGGAACAGCACGCCAGCGGCGGTGAGGGTCACCGCCTCGCGTAGGTTCGGCCACCGGCCGCTGACGGCGACCATGAGCGCCCCCGCCAGCGGCACGGCGATGGCGGCGAGGATGAGCGCTTCGCCGCTCATCCGCCGGCGGACATCAGGGCGGCGGCGGCACGCGTGGCGACACCGACCGTCAGATCGGTATGGAGGCCGAAATAGACGCAGGCCGCCACCAGAATCCAAGCCGGGATCAGCATCGAAGGCGGGCTCTCGCGCACGTCCTCCCGTTCGGGGGCACGGAAGTACACCGCCTCGACGATCCGGCCCATATAGACCAGGGTGAGGAGCGAGCTGAGGACAATCAACGCCACCAGCCACCACCAGCCCTTTTCCAGCGCTGCCAGCGCCAGATACCACTTGCTGACGAAGCCCACGGTGCCCGGAGCGCCGATCATGCTCAGGCCCGCCACCACGATGCCGGCCGCGGTCCAGGGCATGCGCCTTCCGAGGCCCGCCAGATCGTCGATCATCACCGAACCCAGGCGCAGCGCCACGCAGCCCATGAGCAGGAACAGCCCGCCCTTCATCACCGCGTGATTGAACAGGTGCACGATGCCGCCGGTGAGCCCGGTCTGGGTGGCGATCCCAATGCCGAGGGTGATGTAGCCGATCTGGGCGACGCTGGAATAGGCGAGCATGCGCTTGACGTTGTCCTGGAACACGGCGACCACGGAGGCGGCGAAGATGGCGATGACCGACAACAGCAGGAACACTTCCGGCAGGGGCATGGCGGTGAAGGCGAGGGTCGGCCCGAACACCGAAAAGACGAAGCGCAGCAGCAGATAGACCGCGACCTTGGTCGCCGTGGCGGCGAGGAACGCCGTCGCCACCGAGGGCGCGTAGGCGTAGGCGTTAGGCAGCCACAGATGCAGGGGAAAGAGGGCGAGCTTGAGCGATATGCCGACGGTGAGGAAGGCAAGCGCCGCCAGGATCGGCCGCGACGGTCCGACGGCGGCTATGCGCTCGGCCATGTCGACCAGGTTTAGCGTGCCGGTCATCACGTATAGGAGGCCGACGCCGATGACGATGAAGGTGGCGCCGATGGTGCCCATGATCAGGTACTGGTAGGCCGCCGTCAGCGCCCGCCGGTCGCGCCCCATGGCGATCAGCACGTAGCTCGACAGGGACGAGATCTCCAGGAAGACGAAGACGTTGAAGGCATCGCCGGTGATGACGATGCCCAATAGCCCGGTCAGGCACAGCAGATACATGGTGTAGAACCAGGCCTGCAGGTGCGCCGGGATCTCGGCGGCGACGCTTCTGCGGGCGTAGACGGTCACCACCGCGCCGATGCCCGAGACCAGGACCAGCAGCAGGGCATTGGCCTCGTCGACCCGGTACTCGATGCCGTATGGCGCCGCCCAGCTGCCGAGCATGTAGGAGATCGGCCCGCCGGCGAGCACCTGCGCCAAGAGACTAGCGGCCACCGCTGGCAGGGCTAGGCTGACCAGCATTGCCACCGCCCATGCCAAGTTGCCGCGGCGCAGGAGCGCGCACAGGGGCGCGGCCATCAGCGGAAGCACGACCTGCAGCGCCGGCAGTTGGCCGGCGATCACGGCTCCTCGTCCTGGCCGTAGATCTCGTCCTCCTCGATGGAGCCGTAGGCCTCGTTGATGCGCACCACCAGGGCTAAGCCCAAGGCCAGGGTGGCGAGCCCGACCACGATCGCGGTCAGGATCAAGACGTGCGGCAGGGGATTGGAATAGACCGTGAAGCCCTCTGCGATTACCGGCGGCGTACCGCCGATGATCTTTCCCGGCGACAGGTAGAGGAGATAGACCGAGGTCTGGAAGATGCCGATGCCGACCAGCTTTTTCACCAGGTTGCCGCGGGCGACGACGATGTAGAGCCCGGCGACCATGAGCACCACCGTGACCCAGTGGTTGTAATGGGCGACGATCTCGGTGACGATCTCGGTCATTTGTCGCGGCCGCGCCCGGCGAAATTGTAGAAGATGGCGAGCATGGTGCCCGAGACGGTGACGAACACGCCGAGCTCGACGACGAAGATGCCGAGCTCCTGGCCGTGCACCGGGTCGTTCAGAAGAACGAAATAGTCGAGGAAGTTGCCACCGAGGAGCATGCCGGCCAGGCCGGTGCCGGCATAGATAAGAATCCCCAGGGGGATCATGGTCTCGACCACGGAAACGGGCACCACCCGGCGCGCCGCCGGCAGGCCGAAGATGAGGCAATAGAGGATAATCGCCCCGGCCGCCATGACGCCGGCCTGGAAACCGCCGCCGGGGCCGAAATCGCTGTGGAACTGAACATAGAGCGCGAACAAGAGCAGGAACGGCAGCAGCAGCTTGGCGACGACGCGCGGGATCAGTTCGTGCCTCATGTGCCCCCCCGCTTGCGGCGCCGGCCACCGGCGAGCAGCAGGAGCACGCCGATGGCGCCGGTGAAGATCACCGTCACCTCGCCCAAAGTGTCGTAGCCGCGGTAGCTGGCCAGCACCGCCGTGACCACATTGGGCACGCCGGTCTTGGTCTTGGCCTCGGCGATGTAGCGGTCGGCGACATGGGTGTGCATGGGCGCGGCCGGGTCGCCGAAGCGGGGCAGGTCGAGGGTGCCCACGACAAGCCCGGCCAGGGCCGCCAGCGCCACCACCAGGGGCAGGAGCGGCGCGTGTCTGGGCGCCGCTTCCTCGGTCTTGGTGAGATACAGCGTCGCCAGCATCAGCACCGTGGCGATGCCGGCGCCGACCGCGGCCTCGGTCATGGCCACGTCCACGGCATCCAGCACCAGCATCACCGTCGCCATCAGGAAGCTGTAGACGGCGCCCAGGACGACGACGGCGAACAGGTTGCGCAGGCGCACGATGGCGAGGGTGACCACGACCATGCAGGTGAGGAGCACCATGTTGATCAGGGCTTCGATGGCGGCCCCTCCCGATCCGCGAGCCGCGGCCGGACGCCCATATGCATGGCGGCGCGGGCGACGGCGTGGGTCGCCGTCGGGCTGGTGAAGACCACCAGCAGCATGAGCACCAGGAGCTTCGCCGTGACCAGGCTCCAGCCCGCCTGCAGCACCAGCCCCAGGACGATGAAGCCGACGCCCGGGATGTCGATGACACCGCTGGCATGCAGGCGGGTGAACAGGTCGGGCAGGCGCACGAGGCCGAGCGCGCCGACGATGCAGAAGGCGCCGCCTACCAGCAGCGATGCCCAGCTTAGCGCGTCGATGACCACGCTCATGCCGGCGGCCGCTCGTCGTCGGTGGGGTGGCCCAGCTCGCCGAAACGGAAGAACTTCAGCACCGCGATGGTGCCGATGATGTTGAGCAGGGCATAGGTGATGGCGAGGTCGAGGAACGCCGGTCGGCCGGTGAGAAAGCCGACCACGGCGAGAATGAGCACGCACAGAGTGCCGATGGCGTTGGCCGCCATCACCCGGTCGAACACCGTCGGCCCGAGGATGGCGCGCGCCAGTGCAAGCGCCAGCGCCACCAGGATCGCGATGGCGGCGGCGGCGAACATCAGGTGGTGCCCTCCATTCTCACCACCCGCCGGTTCATTTCGCCGCCCTGCAGTTCGGCCATGGCCTCTTCGGTCAAGGCGTGCACCAGGATCTCCTTGTCGCCGGTCTCCACGGAGATCGTCCCCGGCGTCAGCGTGATCGAATTGGCGAAGGCGGCCATGCCGACGGTGGTCTTCTGGCTCGCCCGCGTCGGCGCCAGGTTCGGGCTGATGGGCAGCGAAGGGGTCAGGATGATGCGGCTCACTTGCCAGCCGGCCTTCAGGATCTGCCACATCAGCCACGGGAAAAAGACAAACGCGCGCCAGCCCAGATGCACCGGATGGCCCTCGTGATCGACCACCTCCATGCGCCACACGAAGGCGACGACGGCGACCACTGAGAGCACCCCGACGCCGAGCATGAACGGCGTGTAGAAACCGGACAGGAGTAGCCAGAAGCCGAACAGGACGGCGGCCGTACTCAGCAAATAACGCACGTCGCTTCCCCGCTGTTGCCGATGGCCGCGCCGGCGCCGCGCCGCGCCGGAATGGCCCGGCCCGCGGGCCGGGGACAACGCGCGCCTGGGATTGATCTCACCGGCAAGGCCGCCCCCCGCTGCGGGCGGCGCCGGGCGCACGACCCACCCCATCGCCGCTTGGCAGGGCCCGCTCGCCCGACTCGTGGACGAGACGGGCCGCGCCACGAGCGGCGGAAGTCATTTCCCAATCGGACCGGGAAGTCAAGCCGCCGGCGGGCGCGGCCGACGGCGCCTCGCTAACCGTCCCTGTCCGCGCCCAAGAGCGCCTGTTCGGCACTTCAAATTGCAGTGCCGCGTCGGCAGAACAACGTGAGCCGTGAGCCGGATGACCGAGCTCGTGGCCGCTCGGGCCCAATGTTGTCGCGCGGATGAGTTGTAACTGTTGTGGCGTGATTCCTGCCTAAGGGGCGGCATACCCAGTCTTCGACTCAACCTGT
>JAZFQY010000260.1:0-2122 GCA_036445355.1 Alphaproteobacteria bacterium | reverse complement strand
GCCCGGCCACAGCGGATAGACGACGATGGAACCGGCGCGGCCGTGAAGCTCGGCCAAGAGCGCATCGAGGCGGTCGGCGCGGTGGACCACGGTCAAGGTGCCCTTGCGCCGCACCATGGCGAGACAGAATCGGACCCAGTCGCCAAGATCACCGGCACCGCCCGCCGCGCCTTGCCCACCCGCCTGCGCCGCGCCTTCGACGTTTGCCCTGGCCTTGCCGGCATCCGGCGATGGGCCTGCCCGGCCGGCCTCGATATAGGGCGGATTGGCCATGACATGGTCGAACGATCCCGGCGCCAGGCGCATCGGCGGTCGGGTCAGATCGCCGGTCATGACATCGACCCGGCCGGTAAAGCCATTGAGCACGATATTGTGGCTGGCGAGGCGGGCCATGTCCGGCTCAACCTCGATACCGCTCACCCGGCAGCCGGGGACGCGCCAGGCGAGGCAGAGCGACGCCGCGCCTGTGCCGGCGCCGGCGTCGAGCACCCTCTCGCCGGCAATCGCGGGAACGGCGGCGGCGAGGAAAACGGGGTCGATCGCCACTCGGTAACCGTGCTTCGGCTGGCACAGCTTGACCCGCCCGTCGAGCAGGCCATCCTCGGTGATTGCGGCGCCGCCATGCCGGGCAGGGGCCGGTTCAGCCATGATGGCGGTGGACCTCGGCGGCGTCCAACAGCCGGCAGGCGCGATCATATTGCTCGTTCGCGACCATGAGGCGCCTGGGAATGGCGTTGGCGCTGCCCTCGAGTATCGACATGTGGGTGTCGAGCTCGAACGCCTCGATATCGTCGTCGGCCAAAAGGGCCCTGACCCAGGAAATCAACACCATATCGTTGGTCCTGAGCAACTCCTTCATGGCAAGGCCCAGGCGGCGGCGCGCGAAACAAAATTATAAGGCATAAATTACCTATGTTGTGTACTTGACCGTCGGCAAATGCCGCTTCTATGCTCGTGCAGTCGCACCGCCGCGTCAAGCAACATGGGAGGAGCGCTTGGCACTCGTCGTCGATCTCCATGCCGGCCGGGACAAGGGCCGGCAGCCATCACTGGACCTCTTGACCGCGCTTGTCGCCGACGATCTGGCGCGGGTCAATGAGCTGGTGCTCAGGAAGATGGAAAGTCAGGTGGCGCTGATTCCCGAGCTCGCGGGCCACATCATCGCCGCCGGGGGCAAGCGTCTGCGCCCGATGCTGGTGCTGGGCGCGGCGCGGTTGTGCGGCTATGACGGCGGGCGCCATATCGGCCTCGCGGCCTGCGTCGAGTTCATCCACACCGCCACCCTGTTGCATGACGACGTGGTCGATGAGAGCGACCTGAGGCGCGGGCTCGCCACCGCTAATACGGTCTGGGGCAACAAGGCGAGCGTGTTGGTGGGGGACTTCCTATTCAGCCGTTCGTTCCAGCTGATGGTGACCGACGGCTCGATCGACGTGCTCGCCATCCTGTCCAACGCTTCCGCCGTGATCGCCGAAGGCGAGGTTATGCAGCTGACCACGGCCAATGACACCGAGACCAGCGAGACCGCCTATCTCGAAGTCATCAAGGCGAAGACCGCGAAGCTGTTCTCCGCCGCCTGCCGGCTTGGCGCCGTGGTCGCCGAACGGCCGGCGATCGAGGAGGAGGCCCTGACCTCGTTCGGGCTCAATCTCGGCATCGCCTTCCAACTGGTCGACGACGTGCTCGATTACTCGGCGCCCCAGGCGGCGCTCGGCAAGGCCGTGGGCGATGATTTTCGGGAGGGCAAGATCACGCTTCCCATCATCCTTGCCTTCCGCCGCGGCAACGATGGCGAGAGAGATTTCTGGCGCCACGCCCTGGAGGAGCTGGAGCAAGAGGACGGCGACCTCGAGCGCGCGATCGCCTTGTTGCACAAGCACGGCGCGCTGGCGGACACCATGGAACGCGCCCGCCATTACGCCAAGCTGGCGCGCGACGCGCTCGATATCTTCGCCGCCGGGGAGGCGAAATCAGCGCTTCTCGAGGCCGTCGATTTCTCCATCGAACGCAGCCACTAACCCACGCGCGAGTCGCCTGGCGCATGGCCGGGTGTTCAGAAGTGGCCGGGTGTTCAGAAGTGGAAGGGTCGCCGCCTTACCTCGCCTAGTCGTCCCAGACCTTT
>JAZFQY010000259.1:0-4888 GCA_036445355.1 Alphaproteobacteria bacterium | reverse complement strand
TATTGCGCATGCGCCAGCAGGGAACGCAGGAACACAACGTTCAATCGACCCCGAGCTTCGTCATTAATGGCGAGACCCACCCCGGCAACATGCCGATCGAAGAGTTCGCCAAACTCATCGACCCGCTGATCCCGACGAACTGAGCCACTGGCGTAGAGACCACCGGTGAAGTTCACCAAACTCAGGCTGACCGGCTTCAAGAGTTTCGTCGATCCCACGGAGCTGATCATCGCGCCGGGACTGACGGGCATCGTCGGTCCCAACGGCTGCGGCAAGTCGAATATTGTCGAGGCGCTCAGATGGACGATGGGCGAATCCTCGGCGAAGCAGATGCGCGGCGGCGAGATGGACGATGTCATCTTTAATGGCACCGCCGACCGCCCGGCGCGCAATATCGCCGAAGTCACTCTGTCGCTGGACAACAGCGCGCGCACCGCGCCCGCCCAATTCAACGACGACGAGGAGATCGAGGTGTCGCGCCGTATCGAGCGCGACAAGGGCTCGAACTACCGCGTCAATAGCCGCGAGGTGCGCGCCCGCGACGTGCAGGTGATGTTCGCCGACCTGGCCACCGGTGCACGCTCCACCGCCCTGGTGAGCCAAGGCCGCATCGGCGCCCTCATCTCTGCCAAGCCGGCCGGGCGACGCCTGCTGCTCGAGGAGGCGGCCGGCATCACCGGCCTGCATTCGCGCCGGCATGAGGCGGAGCTGCGCCTGCGCGCGGCCGAGACCAATCTCGAGCGTCTCGACGACGTGCTGCAGACCCTCGATGACCAACTCCAGGGCCTGAAGAAGCAGGCGCGCCAGGCGAAACGCTACCGCACCGTCGCCGACCGCATCCGGCGCGCCGAGGCCGTCGTATTGCATCTGCGCTGGGCCGCTGCCAACGGCCGCATGGACGAGGCGCGCGCCGGGCTCGCGGCGGAGGAGGCGAAGGTCGCCGAGCTCACCGGCCGCGTCGCCGTGGCGACGAACGCACGCGAACGCGAGGCCGGCGCCCTGCCGGAGCTGCGCCAGGCGGAGGCCGAGGCGGCGGCAGAGCTGCAGCGCCTGACCCTCGCCCGCGGCGAACTTGAGGCCGAGGAGCGGCGGCTGGAAGCAGCGCAGGAGCAATGCGCCGCCCGCCTTGCCGACCTCGGGGCGGATACCGAGCGCGAACAAACGCTCGGCGGGGACGCCGCGCGCGCCCTTGCCCGGCTCGCCGCCGAGGCCGCCGACATCGAGGCGGCGCAGGCCGGCGAAACGGACGCGCTGCGGCACGTGGCCGGGTCCCTTGCCGCGGCCGACGCCGCGGTCGGTGAGCTCGAGGCCGAATACGGCGACATCACCCGGCGCATCGCCGCCGACGAGGCGCGCCGGGCGGCGCTCGACCGCGAGGTCTCGGAACTCGAAGGCCGGATCGCCCGCCTGCGGGGCCAATTGAGTGAGTCCGAGGCGGAGCGGGCCAAGCTGGCGGCCGACGGTGGCGACGATCCCGTGCTGCGCCTCGCCGAGACCGAATTGGCGCACACGCAGGCCGCCCTCGACGACGCGCGCGAGCGACTGGAGACGGCCGAAGCGGAGCGCGCCACCGCCCAGGACGTCGAGGAGAAGGCGCGCGAGGCGCGCCAGCTAACGAGCGAGACCAATGGCCGCCTGCGCGCCGAGGAGACGGCGCTGCTGGTGCTCGTGCGCAGCGAGGCGGACGGCGCCTGGACGCCGCTCCTGGACGAGATCGAGGTCGAGCCCGGCTACGAGGCGGCGCTGGGTGCGGCGCTGGGCGACGATTTGCAGGCATCGGCCGATCCGGAGGCGCCCAGGCACTGGCGCGACCTGCCGCCCCTGGCCGACGCGCGGCCCTTGCCCGCCGGGGTCGAGCACCTGGCGGCGCACGTGCACGCACCGGCTGCCCTCGGCCGGCGCCTGAGCCAGATCGGCATCGCCGCCGACTCGGTCGAGGCTAGGCGCCTGGTCGAGGCGCTCCGCCCCGGCCAGCGTCTCGTGACCCGTGACGGCGGGCTGTGGCGCTGGGACGGCTTCACCACCGCTATCGGCGCCGCCGACGCGGCAGAGAAGCGGCTCAGGCACCGCAACCGCCTGACCGACCTGCACGCCGAGCTGGAGCGGGCGGAGAAAGCCCTGGGCGCGGCGGCTGCCGACCTCGACGACGCCCGCCAGGCGTCCGAGGCGGCGGCAGAACGCGTGCGCGGCGCGCGCAAGGATCTGCGCGTGGCCGAGGCCGGCTTCAACGCCCTGCGCCAACGCCACGGCGCGCTCCTGCAGCAGGCGGCGGCGTTGGGCAGCCGGCGCGAGGCCCTGGTCGAAATGGTGACGCGGCTGGAGGCCGACCTGGGTGAGGCCGAAGAGCGCCTGCGGCAGGCGACGGCCGAGCGCGACGGCCTCGGTGAACTCGAGGCGCGCCGCGCCCACGCGGCCGAGCTCGGTACCCGCCTGGAGGAGGCCCGGCAGCTGCAGACGACGACCCGTTCGACCCACGAGCGCGCGACCCGGGACGCCGAAGACCGCGGTCGCCGCCGGGCCGCCATTGCCGAGGAACAGCAGGTATGGCAGGCGCGCAAGGACGGGGCCGGGCGGCGCATCGCCGAGCTCGAACAGCGCCAGGCCGCGGCCAAGGCCGAGCAGGCGCAGCTCGCCGCCCGCCCGGCCCAGATCAACGAGCAGCGCCGCGCCCTCATCGACAGCATCGAGGCGGCCGAGGCGAGGCGGCGCGCCGCCGCCGATCGGCTGGCGGTGGCCGAGACGCGGCTGAAGGAGCGCGAGCGGGCGCTGAAGTCGGTCGAGGCCGAGCACATGAAGGCGCGCGAGGCCCGGGTACGCGCCGAAGCGCTTGTGGCGCAGGAAGAACAGGCGCAGGAGACTCTGCGCGAGCGCATTGCCGAGCGGCTGGAGTGCCTGCCCGAGGAAACCCTGCGGGTGGCCGAGGTCCGCGACAGACAGGACCTGCCGGACTTGCAGGCGACGGAGGTGCGGCTCGAGCGCCTGCTGCGCGAGCGCGACAATATCGGCCCGGTCAATTTGCGCGCCGAGCGCGAGGCCGAGGAATTGGACCAGCAGATCGCCACCATGCTCGGCGAGCGCGAGGACCTGTTCTCCGCCATCGCCCGCCTGCGCCAGGGCATCGCCAGCCTCAACCGTGAGGCGCGCGAGCGCCTGATGGCCTCCTTTGGTGAAGTCAACCGCCATTTCCAGGAGCTGTTCACGCGCCTGTTCGGCGGCGGTAAGGCGCGCCTCGAGATGATCGAGGCCGACGATCCCCTGGAGGCGGGCCTGGAGGTGCTGGCCAGCCCGCCGGGCAAGCGGCTGCAGTCGATGTCGCTGTTGTCCGGCGGCGAGCAGGCGCTGACGGCGACCGCGCTGTTGTTCGCGGTGTTCCTGACCAACCCGGCGCCGATCTGCGTCCTCGACGAGGTCGACGCCCCACTCGACGACGCCAATGTCGACCGTTTCTGCACCATGCTGGAGGATATCGCCCGCTCCTCCGAGACCCGTTTCCTGCTCGTCACCCATCACCGCATGACCATGGCGCGCATGGATCGGCTCTATGGTGTGACCATGCCGGAGCGCGGCGTGAGCCAGCTGGTCTCGGTGGACCTGCGCAGCGCCGAGGCCCTGCAGCAGACCGCCTGACCCAGCAAAAAGCCAACTATTGCAAGCCGTTCCGGGCGCTGGCTGGGGGGCGTTGCGCCTTGACTTCCGGGGCTGGGCAAACGTAACTTGCGCCCGCGCCTTCGGCGTCGCCGGGGCCGCTCTCCGGGAATGATGGATCGATGGGCGAAGGAGACAAGCCTCCTGAGCTGAAGGACCTGGACGCACGGCTCGAGGCCGCCAGGGCCAGGCGCGAGGCGGCCGAGCGGCCGGCGGCACGCGGCGGCATTGGCGCGGCCGTGCGCGTCGCCGTCGACCTGGTTGCCGGGATCGCGGTCGGTGTTGCCATCGGCTACTTTCTCGACCGGTGGCTGGACACTCGGCCTTGGATGTTGATCCTGTTCTTCATTCTGGGCGCGGCGGCGGGGTTCAGGAACGTGTTTCGCGCCGCCCAGCGAATGGAGGCGGAGGCACAGGAGAATCGGGCCGCCGGGGGCAAAGACGAAACCTGAGGCACAACCCAGAGGCACGGGGGCCTGTTGGTAGTTAGGTAGCGGGGGTCAACCTTGGCGGGACCGCTGGAGCAGTTCGAGATCCACATTTTCGCGCCCATGGACGTGGGCGGCGTCGACATCTCGTTCACCAACTCGTCGCTGATGATAGTGATCGCGGCGACCCTGGCCGGCGGGTTCCTGCTACTCGGCATGCGGCGCGGCGCCATGGTGCCCGACCGCCTGCAGTCCCTGGCAGAGTTGGCGCACGAGTTCATCGCCGGCCTGATACGCGAGACCATCGGGCCGGCCGGGCGGCGCTACTTTCCGGTCATCTTCACCCTGTTCATGTTCATCCTGCTCGGCAATCTCTTGGGCATGGTGCCCTACAGCTTCACCTTCACCAGCCAGATCATCGTCACCTTCGCCATGGCGATCATCGTCTTCACCGGCGTGACCGTCCTCGGCGTGGTCAAGCATGGCTGGCATTTCTTGAGCTTCTTCGTGCCGCCGGGATCGCCCATATGGATGTGGCCGCTGTTGATCCCGATCGAGGTAATCTCCTACCTGTCGCGGCCGATCAGCCTGTCGGTGCGGCTGTTCGCCAACATGCTGGCCGGGCATACTCTGATCAAGGTCATCGCCGGCTTCGTGGTGGTGCTGGGGGTGTTCGGGATATTGCCGCTGGCACTGGTGGTGGCGCTGACCGGGCTCGAGCTCCTGATCGCCTTTCTGCAGGCCTACGTGTTCACCATCCTCACCTGTCTTTACATCAAGGACGCGCTCGAGCTGCACTAGTCGCGTTCGCGCCC
>JAZFQY010000258.1:0-2666 GCA_036445355.1 Alphaproteobacteria bacterium | reverse complement strand
CCGTCGAGGAGGTGGGCGGCCGGGCGCTTGGGACGGTCACATCGGTGCAAAATTTCGGTGGAGGCGACGTGCTGGAGGTCGTCGCCGCCGGCGGTACCGCGATCATGGTGCCGTTCACCCGCGCGGTGGTGCCCGTGATCGACCTCGCCGGCGGCAGGATCGTGATCGACCCGCCGCCGGGGCTGCTGGAGGAAGAGGGATGAGCGCCGCCGACGCTGCGACTTGGCGCGCCGTCGTGCTGACCCTGTTCCCGGACCTGTTTCCGGGGCCGCTCGGCGCCAGCCTGCACGGCAAGGCATTGGCGGCCGGCGCCTGGCGGCTCGAGGTGGTGAATATTCGCGACTTCGCCGGTGACCGCCACCGCTCGGTCGACGACCAGCCCTTCGGCGGCGGCCCTGGCATGGTCATGCGCGCCGATGTCCTGGACGCGGCCCTGGCGGCGGTTGACGCCGGCCTGCCAACGCTCTATGTCAGCCCGCGCGGCCGGCGGCTGGACCAGGCCTTGGTACGCGAGCTGGCCGCGGGGCCGGGCATGACCGTGCTCTGCGGCCGCTACGAGGGCGTCGACCAGCGCGTGCTGGAGGCCAGGCGCATCACCGAGGTGAGCCTCGGCGACTTCGTCCTGTCCGGCGGCGAGGTCGCGGCCATGGCGGTGATCGAGGCCTGCGTGCGGTTGCTGCCGGGGCTGGTGGGCGCCGCCGGGTCGCTGGCGGAGGAGAGCTTCGAGCGCGGGTTGTTGGAATACCCGCACTACACCCGGCCGGCGGTGTGGACCGACGGCGGCGGGGGTCAGCGGGCCGTGCCGGAGGTGTTGCTGTCGGGCCACCATGCGAGGGTCGCGGCCTGGCGCCAAAGCCAGGCGGAGGCGATCACCAGGCAACGGCGGCCCGACCTGTGGCGAAGGTACCGCGCGGCGATGCGCAAGAAGGGGAGCTGAGCGATGAATACCCTCGAACGGCTCGAGGCCGAGCAGGTCGAGAAGCTCGGCGCCGAGCGCCGGATTCCCGAGTTCGCTCCCGGCGATACCCTGCGCGTCAATGTCAAGGTGGTCGAGGGCGCGCGTGAGCGCCTGCAGGCGTTCGAGGGCGTGTGCATCGCGCGCAAAAACGCCGGCGTCAATTCCTCCTTCACGGTGCGCAAGATCAGCTACGGTGAAGGCGTCGAGCGCGTATTCCCGCTCTACAGCCCGCGCGTCGAGTCGATCGAGGTCGTGCGCCGGGGCAAGGTGCGCCGGGCCAAGCTCTATTATCTGCGTGGCCGCCGCGGCAAGGCGGCGCGCATCACCGAGCGCACCGGCGTACGCATTGGCAAACGCGGTGCCGCGAAAAAGCCGGCGGAGTCCGGCGCCGGCCAATAGGTCCCGGCGCACCCCAATATCGCCATTTGCCGCCGGCCGGCGGAGCCTCTAGAGTCCCGAACTGGCAGCAGAGGACCGCCCGCGGTGAGCACGCCCCGCACCCTGTTCGACAAGATCTGGCGCTCGCATATAGTGGACCGGCAGGACGACGGCACCTGCCTCATCTATATCGACCGCCATCTGGTGCACGAGGTCACCAGCCCCCAGGCCTTCGAAGGGCTGCGCCTGGCCGGGCGCGCGATGCGCCGACCGGACCTGACCCTGGCGGTGGCCGACCACAACGTGCCCACCTCCAACCGCGCCCAGGGCATCGCCGACCCGGAATCGGCCCTGCAGGTGGAGACCCTGGCCTCCAACTGCGCCGCGTTCGGCGTCGAGTTCATCGGCATGGACGACCCGCGCCAGGGCATCGTCCACATCATCGGGCCGGAGCTGGGCTTCACCCTGCCGGGCACGACCATCGTCTGCGGCGACAGCCACACCGCCACCCACGGCGCCTTCGGCGCGCTCGCCTTCGGTATCGGCACCTCGGAGGTGGAACACGTGCTGGCGACCCAGACCCTGATCCAGCAGCCGGCCAAGAACATGCGCATCACGGTCGACGGCGCCATCGGCTTCGGCGTGGCGGCGAAGGACGTGATCCTCGCCATAATCGGCACCATCGGCACCGCCGGCGGCACCGGCCACGTGATCGAGTATGCCGGCGAGGCGATCCGCGGCTTCAGCATGGAAGCGCGCATGACCGTGTGCAACATGTCCATCGAGGCCGGAGCGCGCGCCGGCCTGATCGCCCCCGACGAGACCACCTTCGTCTACCTCGCCGGCCGGCCAATGGCGCCCAAGGCCGGCGCCTGGGAGCAGGCCGTGGCCCATTGGCGCACGCTGCCTTCGGACCCGGGTGCGGCCTATGACAAGGAGGTGCGGCTGGCGGCGGCGGAGGTGGCCCCGCAGGTCACCTGGGGCACCAGTCCCCAGGACGTGGCGCCGATCACCGGCCAGGTGCCCGACCCCGCTTCCGAGCCCGACCCCGGCCGCCGGCAGGCGATCGAGCGCGCGCTCGACTACATGGCGCTCGAGCCGGGCACGGTGCTGGCCGCAGTCGCGGTGGACAAGGTGTTCATCGGCTCGTGTACCAACGGCCGCATCGAGGATCTGCGCGCCGCCGCCAAGGTGGCCGAGGGGCGCAAGGTAGCCGAGGGTGTCTACGCCATGCACGTGCCTGGCTCCGGGCAGGTGAAGCACCAAGCCGAGGAGGAGGGGCTCGACCGCATCTTCACCGAGGCCGGCTTCGACTGGCGCGAGCCGGGCT
>JAZFQY010000257.1:0-9717 GCA_036445355.1 Alphaproteobacteria bacterium | reverse complement strand
ATTCGTTCCTGCCATAGAGGCCGATCGTATAGCGCCGCTCACGGCCTTCGACGTTGCGATAGTTTAAGACGAAGCTGCGCGCGCCTGCCGCCGTGATGCGGATGCCGAAGCCCGACACCGCGCCCTTGTGGTCGCCATCATAGACGATCCAATTGCCCCTCGGCGGGGCTTCCAGTTCCTTCACCAGCTTGTCGGTAATCCGCTCGGCCATAACATTCTCCCGTGTCCGCTCGGTGTCCGCACGTCGCACGCGCGTCAATGCCGCTCAATGTGCGCGCATTGTCAGTAGCTGTCAAGGGATAGTCGGCGAAAATGCTTATGTTTTCTTGCGGACACAAGCGAAACCGTGTCCGTTCAAGGACTTGGGGAATCGGGTCTAAACTGACCTCCTATCAGGGGCGTTTCCTGGCCAATTTAGCCACAGAATGGCTAATGATCCAAATAACGCAGTTTGCCGCGCCCTGCCGGTGGCCTTGCTGGAGGCCAGCGGTACCGCTATCGTCGACGTTAACGATTTAGGAGGTGGCCATGTTCAAGGGCTCGATCGTCGCCCTGATCACGCCATTTCGCGATGGCCGGATCGATGAAGAGGCGTTCCGCGCCCTCATCGAGTGGCAGATCGAAGAAGGCACGGATGGCCTCGTGCCCGTGGGAACGACCGGCGAGTCGCCGGCGCTCAGCCATGAGGAGCATGAGCGCGTCATCGACCTGTGCATCGAGGTCGCGGCCGGGCGCGTGCCGGTGCTCGCGGGCACCGGGTCGAATTGCACCGACGAGGCCATTGCGCTCACGGCCCACGCAAAGGCCGCCGGCGCCGCCGGCGCCCTGTTGGTGGCGCCCTACTACAACAAGCCGACACAGCGCGGCCTGTATGCGCACTACAGGGCCATCGCCGAGGCCGTCGACATTCCGATCGTGATCTACAACATCCCCGGGCGCAGCGTCGTCGATATTTCGGTCGACACCCTGGCACAATTGGCACGCGACTGCCCGAACATCATCGGGGTCAAAGACTCGACCGCCGACCTCAACCGGCCGCTGGCAACGCGCGCGGCGATCGGCCCAGAGTTCTGCCAACTGTCCGGCGAGGACGGGACTGCGTTCGCGTTCCTCGCCAGTGGCGGCCATGGCTGCATCTCGGTCACCGCCAACGTGGCGCCGCGTCTGTGCGCCGGAATGCACGACGCCTGGCAGGTGGGCAACGTCAGCAAGGCGATGGAGATAAATCACCGTCTTTACCCGCTCAACAATGCCCTGTTTCGGGAGACCAGCCCGGCGCCGGTCAAGTACGCGGCCTCGCGCCTGAGCCGGTCGACGGTCGAGCTGCGACTGCCGCTGGTCGAAATTACCGACGAGACCAAGCAGGCCGTCGACGCCGCCATGCGCGAGGCCGGACTCCTCGGCTAGCACGCATAATCGCAATTGTGTGAGTCGGAGACAGTTGCCGTCCCACCGGCACGGCCACAATATGCTGGCCTCGTCGCGAGCTTGGCGGCGAGTGATCGCCCAGGTGCGGGGCCCGTTTCACGGAACACTTTCGTCCGGGTAGTGAGAAGACATGGCCCATGCCGCCCGCCACACCCACCGGGTCGCGACGGAGAACCGGCGGGCGCGACGGGATTACTTCATCGATGAGCGCTTCGAGGTCGGCCTGGTGCTCGCCGGCGGCGAGGTCAAGTCGCTACGTGCCGGCAAGGCCAGCCTCACCGACGCCTATGCCGGCGAGAAGGCGGGGGAGATCTGGCTGTTCAACGCCTACATTCCGGAATACGCCGCGGCCGGGCACTTCGGCCACGAGCCGCGGCGGCCGCGCAAGCTGCTGCTTCACCGGCGTCAGATCAAGCGCCTCATCGGCGTCGTCAAACGCGAAGGCGTGACCCTGGTGCCGCTGAAGATCTATTTCAACGCGCGCGGCATCGCCAAGGTCGACCTCGGCCTCGCCCGCGGCAAGCGCAAGTACGACAAGCGCGAGGCCGAGAAGACCCGCGACTGGGCGCGGCAAAAGGCCCGCCTCATGCGTGAGCAGGGTTAGTACCCTTCCACCTGTGATGGTGGGTGCTGGCCCAGCCGCGCCCTGAGCGCGGCGAATACGGCCGCGAACATGGCCGGCGTCAGGCGGCCGGTGTTGGTGTTGTAGCGCGAGCAGTGGTAGCTGTCGGCGAGGTCGAGGCCCGGTCGCATGGAGTGCACGGCGCCGTGGGTGAATTTGTGCGTCGCGGCCCGCGCCCCGAGGGCGGCCAGCACGGCCGTATGGGCGACGACGCCCAAGGCCAGGACGATGTGCAGGCGCGCCATGGCGGCGATCTCGGCCACCAGGAAGCCGCGGCAGGTCTTGATCTCGGCGCCGAGGGGCTTGTTCGCCGGCGGCACGCAGCGCACGGCGTTGGTGATGCGGCAGTCCTGGAGGGTGAGCCCGTCGTCCGGGCGTCGGTCATAGACGCCGCGGGCGAAGTCGAATTCGAGCAGGGTGGCGTAGAGCAGGTCGCCGGCGTAATCGCCGGTAAAGGGCCTGCCGGTGCGGTTGGCCCCCTTCAGTCCGGGCGCGAGACCGACGATCAGCAGGCGCGCATCGAGACGGCCGAAGCTCGGGACCGGTGCATTGAAGAACGCGGGATAGGCCGTCCGATTGGTGTCCCGGAACGCGGCCAGGCGCGGGCATGCCGGACAGTTTGGCTCGGGCGCCGACGCGACAGGCTGCGCCGCCGGCGCCGCCGGGGCGGCGCGTGCGCTCATGGACTGCCCGGGCCGGCGCCGATTGCCCAAGGCCGCGCTCCGGGCGCCGCCGGGGCGGGAAGTGCTATCCTCTTGAAACTGCGCAAGTTCTCGCAATCCTCCATGTCAAACGGCGGCCTGCGGAATTGCGAGAGTTTACCCTGGTGTGATTCAGCTTCCGAAGTACGGCAGAATAATCATGACGAACGTCGGAACCATCACACTAGGCGGTTCGCGGTCCAGTGCGAATGACCTCGGCCTCGCCGTAGTCCTCGAAATCCTCGGCCTCCGGTTCCTCCGCCTCTTTCGGACGCGGCTCGGCGTCGCGCGCAGGCCGGCGCTCCCGGTCGACGTGGCGCCGCTCGATGTCCTGGGTAAGCTCGGTCAAGTCGACGAAGACGTCGGCCTGTCGTCGCAATTCATCGGCCACCATCGGCGGGCTGGTCTTGATGGTGGAGACGACCGTGACCCGGACGCCGCGCGCTTGCATCGCTTCCACCATGCGGCGAAAGTCGCCATCGCCGGAGAACAGCACCGCATGATCGATGCGCCCGGCGAGTTCCAACATGTCCACCGCCAGCTCGATGTCCATGTTGCCCTTGATCTTGCGCCGGCCGGAGGCGTCCACGTACTCCTTGGTGGGCTTGGTGACGAGCGAGTATCCATTATAGTCGAGCCAGTCGACCAGCGGGCGAATCGGCGAGTATTCCTCGCTCTCGACCAGGGCGGTGTAGTAATAGGCGCGCACCAGATATGACCGCTCGCGGAACATATCCAATAGGCGCTTGTAGTCGATATCGAAGCCCAGGGCGCGGGCCGCGCCGTACAGGTTGGCGCCATCGATGAACAACGCCACGCGCTCATTGTCATAGAACTGCATATTTTGAATATCCTAACGTAAGGGTTGAAAAAACGCCTCTACGCCAATGTTGTGCTAGCAGCCTGCGGATTTATGGTTTTGGGTCGTTCGCGACCGTTAAGAGCGGCGCCAAGCGCCGCGGCCTCTAACTAGCGCCGCAGGCGTCGGGAGTCCACACCGGATTGCAGCGAAGCCTATGATTTTATTGGGGATCGGAGCCAACCTGCCGTCGCCGCACCATGGCCCGCCGCGCGCCACCTGCGAGGCGGCGCTGGCCGCCTTGGACGGGTCGGGGATCGCCGTTGGCCGCCGTTCGCGCTGGTATCGCACGGCGCCAGTCCCCGCCTCGGCGCAGCCATGGTACGTCAACGCGGTGGCGGCGCTGGAGACCGGCTTGGCGCCGGACGCCCTGCTCCACACGCTGCTGGGCCTCGAATGCCAGTTCGGCCGGGTCCGTGGGGCGCCGAATGCGGCCCGAGTGCTCGATCTCGACCTGCTCGCCCACGGCGATCTGGTGCGCCGCGAAGCCCCGGTGCTGCCCCATCCCAGAATGGCCCAGCGCGCCTTCGTACTGCTGCCCTTGGCGGAGGTGGCGCCTGGCTGGCGCCATCCGGTCTCCGGGGAGAGCGTCGAGGCCCTGATCGCCCGCCTACCGCCCGGCCAGGTGGCAATCCCCTTCGACGTTTCGGAGGGCGGACCGGCGCCCCGGCCGGGGGCGACGGGGGCGGGTGTCTAGCGAAGCCTCATCGGCGGCGGCAAGGAAGCCCGGCAAGCTGTTGGATTCTGGTGCGCCGGTCCATATATTTAACGGGATTAGGTTGGTCGAACTTGGCCCTAGCAGGAGACGGCGCGCATGGCTCGCGTAACGGTTGAGGACTGCATCCAGAAGATACCCAATCGCTTCGAACTGGTGATGACGGCGGCGCAGCGTGCACGCGACATATCCGCCGGCGTGCCGCTGACAGTGGAGCGGGACAACGACAAGAACCCGGTGGTGGCACTACGCGAGATCGCCGAGGAGACCGTCGATTACGACCACCTGCAGAATGCCCTCATTCAGGGGCTGCAGCGCCATGTCGAGTTCGACGAGCCGGAAGAGGAGGACGTGATGGAGCTGCTGCGCGCCGAGCAGCAGGTGGCGGGCGTCGACCTCGAAAAGACGGCGAGCGAGGAAGAAGAGGCCGCGGCCGGCGAGGAGGAGGTGGCGCGCGCCGCGGAGTTGCCGAGCGACGGCGCTGAGGAGCCGCCCCCGGCGGACGAAGAGGAGACCTGAGCCCCCGGGCGCAAGCCTGCGCGGGCCCGGCCGGGCCGGTCGCGGCCGTTCGGGCCCGGTGGCTCCCGGCTCGCCGGGGAACTAGGGTTCGCGATAGAAGGCGTGGCGTCCGGTCATGTTGCGTCAAGTCGAGCTGATCGAGCGCGTCAAGCGCTACGATCCCGGCGCCGACGAGGCCGTGATCAAACGCGCCTATGAGTTCGCGATGGCGGCGCACGGTTCCCAGACCCGCGCCTCGGGCGATCCCTATTACTCCCATCCGATCGAAGTCGCCGGCATCCTCACCGACTACCGCCTCGATGCATCCTCGATCGTCACCGCGCTTCTGCATGACACGCTCGAGGACACCGATGTCACCTTCGACGAGCTGAAGTCGACCTTCGGGCTGGAAATCGCCCAGCTCGTCGACGGCGTCTCCAAGCTGTCGCAGTTGGAGCTGCAGTCGGACAAGGCCAAGCAGGCGGAAAACTTCCGCAAGCTGGTGCTGGCGATGAGCCGGGACATCCGCGTCCTCCTGGTCAAGCTTGCCGACCGGCTGCACAACATGCGCACCCTGCGGCACATCGAGAGCGAGGAGAAGCGCCGGCGCATCGCCCGCGAGACCATGGACATCTTCGCCCCCCTGGCCGAACGCATCGGCATGCGCCCGATCAAAGACGAGCTCGAGGACCTGGCCTTCGCCGAGCTCAACCAGGACGCCCTCGATTCCGTGCTCCGCCGCCTCGACTTCCTGCGCCGCGAGGGCGGTGATCTGGTCGGGGCCATCATCGCGGAGCTGAATCAGACCTTGGCGGAGGGTGGCGTCACGGCGGAAGTCTCCGGGCGCGAGAAGGCTCCCTATGCGGTCTGGTGCAAGATGCAGCGCAAGAACGTCAGCTTCGAGCAGCTATCCGACATCATGGCCTTCCGCATCGTCGTCGAGACCGTCCCCGACTGCTACCTGGCGCTGGGCGTGATGCATGGTCGCTATCCGGTGGTGCCGGGGCGCTTCAAGGACTTCATCTCGATGTCGAAGCCCAACGGTTACCGCTCGCTGCACACCGGCATTCTGGGACCCGAGGACCACCGCATCGAGATTCAGATCCGCACCCAGGACATGCACGACATCGCCGAGTACGGCGTGGCGGCACACTGGCAGTACAAGCAGGGGCGTGCCAGGCCCAAGGAGGGACACAAATACCGCTGGCTGCAGGAGCTGCTCGAAATCCTCGAAAGCGCCGCCGGTCCCGAGGAGTTTCTCGAGCACACGCGTCTGGAGATGTTCCAGGACCAGGTCTTCTGCTTCTCGCCCAAGGGCGAAGTCTATGCCCTGCCGCGCGGGGCGACGGTGATCGACTTCGCCTATGCGGTCCACTCCGAGGTCGGCGACCACTGCGTCGGCGGAAAGATCAACGGCCGCATGCTGCCGCTCAGGACTCAGATCCAGAACGGCGACCAGATCGAGATTTTGACCTCGAAGAATCAGACGCCATCGCCGGAATGGGAGCAGATCGTCGTTACCGGCAAGGCGCGTTCGCGCGTCCGCCGGTTCGTCCGTCAGGAACAGCGCCTGCAGTTTGTCAGCCTCGGGCAAGCGATCCTGGACAAGGCCTTCAGCAGAGAAGGCCGCAAGCTGAGCGACCGTGCGCTCAAGGGCAAAATCAGCCGGTTGAAGTGCGACACGATCGAGGATCTGTACGCCAAAGTCGGGGAGGGCCGCTATACCGGGCGCGAGGTGGTGCAGGCCGTCTTTCCGGAGACGGGCAAGGAGGCGAAGGACGGCAAAGTGGTGCCGATCGCGCGTGAACGCAAGGCGGCCAAGAAGGTGCAGCCGATCCCGATCAAGGGCCTGATCCCGGGCATGGCGGTTCACCTCGCCAAATGCTGCTATCCGCTGCCAGGCGACCGCATCGTCGGCATCGTCAGCACCGGTAAGGGCGTGACAATCCATACTATCGACTGCGACACCCTGGCCAGTTTCGCCGACAGCCCCGAGCGCTGGCTCGACGTGGCATGGCACACGGACGGCGAGGAGGGCGGGACCAGGGTCGGGCGCATCAAGGTGGTGCTAGTCAACGAACCCGGCAGCCTGTCGGAGCTGGCGACGGCGATCGCCAAGAACGGCGGCAACATTTCGAACCTGAAGATCACCAACCGCAACCTCGATTTTTTCGAGATGCTGGTCGACGTCGAGGTGCGCGACCGCCGCCATTTCGCCAATACGCTGGCGGCGCTGCGCGCGACGCCGGGCATCAACTCGGTCGAGCGGGCGCGCGGGTGAGGGATCGGATCGCCGCCTGCGCGGGGGTCGTTCGTGGGATTGCTCGACATGGCTGACAAGATTCGCCTCGGCGTCAATATCGATCACGTCGCCACGATCCGCAACGCCCGCGGCGGCGGCCACCCCAATCCGGTACGCGCCGCACGCCTGGCGGCGCGGGCCGGCGCCGACAGCATCGTCGCGCATCTGCGCGAGGATCGCCGGCATATCTCGGACGACGATATCGCGCGCCTGATCAACAGCATCGACCTGCCGCTCAATCTGGAGATGGCGGCGACGGACGAGATGCTCGAGATCGCCGTGCACCACGCGCCGCCCTGGGCGTGCATCGTGCCCGAGCGGCGCGAGGAGCGCACCACCGAGGGCGGGCTGGACGTGGCGGCGGGGCACAACTACTTGCGGCGGTTCGTCGCCGAGCTGGGCGCGGCGCGCGTGCGCGTGTCCATGTTCATCGAACCCGACCGGCGCCAGCTCGACGCCGCGATCGCCGTCGGCGCGCCGGTGGTGGAATTGCACGTCGGCGCCTACTGCAACGCCAAGGGTGCCGAACTAGCGGCGCAGCTCGAGCGGATCATCGATGCCGCACGCTACGGCGCCGGCATCGGCCTGGAGATTCACGCCGGGCATGGCCTCGGTTTCGACAATGTCGGTCCCGTGGCCGCGATCCCGGAGATCGTCGAGCTCAACATCGGCCACTACCTGGTCGGGGAGGCCATATTCGGCGGCCTGGACGGCGCCATCAGGCGGATGCGGGCGTTGATGGACAAGGCGCGCGCCGAAGCCGGCGACGAGCGCACCGCGTAGCCCAGCGGCATGATTCTCGGCATCGGCAGCGACATCGTCGACATTCGCCGCATCGAGCGCACCCTGGAGCGCTTCGGCGAGCGCTTCCTTGAGCGCTGCTTCACCGAGATCGAACGGCAGCGCTCGGAGCGCCGCGCCGACCGTGCCGGCAGCTATGCGCGCCGGTTCGCCGCCAAGGAGGCCTGCTCCAAGGCGCTCGGCACCGGCTTTCGCCGCGGCGTCTACTGGCGCGATCTGGGGGTGCACAACATGCCCGGCGGCAAGCCAACGATGCGCCTGACCGGCGGCGCCGCGCAGCGGCTAGAGGCCATAGTGCCGACCGGAATGACGGCGCAGATCGACCTCAGCATGAGCGACGATCACCCGGTGGCGCAGGCGATCGTCATCATATCCGCGGTCCCCGCGGGTGATTGAGCGCCGGCGTTGGCGCCCGCGGCGGCGAAATCGGGTGGCGCGATGGGGCCGCTTCGGCTATGGAACAGGCGGCGCCGAACATGGGCCGGCAGCGGGCCGGCCGCAGGAAATGTGACGAGGTCGGATGCGAGGGGATATTCCCGAGAAGAGACGTGAAAAATAAATGGGTAAGTCGGCGTCTTTATCAAAGCCAGATAACAAGTCCGGTGGCCTGGGCGAGCTGATCCGAACCCTGGCCTATGCCCTGGTCATCGCCTTGGGCGTGCGTTCGATCGCCTTCGAGCCGTTCAACATTCCATCCAGCTCGATGGTGCCGACCCTGCTCGTCGGCGACTATCTGTTCGTGTCGAAATATGCCTACGGCTACAGCCGGCACTCCCTGCCCTTGAGCCCACCCCTGTTCAAGGGCCGCGTGTTCGCCAGCGAGCCGGAGCGCGGCGACATCGCCGTCTTCAAGTGGCCGGTCGACGATTCAACCGACTACATCAAGCGCATCGTCGGCCTGCCGGGCGACCGTATCCGGGTCATCGAGGGCGTCTTGCACATCAACGGTAAGCCGGTCCAGCGCCAGCGTGTCGAGGACTTCGTGCGCCGCGATCTGTTCGGTCTGCCGCGCGGCACGGCGCAGTACATCGAGACCCTGCCCAACGGCCGCAGCTATCGCATTATCGAGACCGAAGGGGATTTGGCGGCGAAGGACAATACGGACGAATATCTCGTGCCCGAGGGGCACTACTTCGCCATGGGCGACAACCGGGACAACTCGGCAGATAGCCGTTATTGGAAGGCCGATCGCCGGTTCGTGCCGGCGGAGAATTTGGTCGGGCGGGCGGACTTCCTGTTCTTCTCGATCGAGGAAGGATACAGCATCCTGGAACTTTGGCACTGGCCGCGGCACGTTCGATTCAGGCGCCTGTTCGACGCGGTGAATTAGTGGCGAAACCGCCCGGTCGCTCGCCCGCCGCGCTGGCGGTGAGGCTGGGCCACGACTTCGCGCGATGCGACCTGCTGGCCGAGGCGCTGACCCATCCCAGCGCCGCCTCGCGCCGGCACCACAGCTACGAGCGACTCGAATTCCTGGGCGACCGGGTTCTGGGTCTCGTTGTCGCCGATATGCTGATCGACGCCTTTCCCGGCGAGCCAGAAGGCGACCTGGCGCTCCGGCATGCCGCCCTGGTCAGGCGCGAGGCGCTGTCGGCGGTGGCCGGCGAGTTCGGCCTCGGCGACCATCTGCGGCTGGCGCCCGGCGAGGCGGAGGCTGGCATCCGCGACAACGCCGCCATTCAGGCCGATGCCATGGAGGCCGTCATCGCGGCGCTCTATCTCGACGGCGGGCTCGAGGCCGCGCGCCGGTTCATCGCCCGCTACTGGGCGCGCCCGATGGCCGAGGCGACG
>JAZFQY010000256.1:0-2045 GCA_036445355.1 Alphaproteobacteria bacterium | reverse complement strand
CGCGGCGCGGCGAGCACGATCCCCGGCGCCGCGGTCGGCGCGATCGCCTCGGCGTCGTGGAACAGCTCCTCGTGCAGCTTCTCGCCCGGGCGCAGGCCGATGAACACGATCTCCACCTCGCGCTCGGGTTCCTTGCCGGAGAGGCGGATCATCTGCCGCGCCAGGTCGAGGATGCGCACCGGCTCGCCCATCTCGAGGACGAAGATGCCGCCGGCCTGGCGGGCGCGCAGCGCCGTTGCCTGGAGCACCAGCTCCACCGCCTCGCGCACGGACATGAAATAGCGTCGCGCCATGGGGTCGGTCACCGTCACCGGGCCGCCCTCGGCGATCTGGCGCTGGAACAGGGGCACCACGGAGCCCGTGGAGCCGAGAACGTTGCCGAAGCGCACGGTGACGAAGCGGGTGCTGGCGCCGTCGCACACGCCCTCGGCGATGTCGAGCGCCTGGCAGTAGCTCTCCGCCACGCGCTTCGACGCACCCATGACGCTCGTCGGGTTGACCGCCTTGTCGGTGGAAATGAGCACCATCGCCGCCACCGACTGCCGGCGGCAGGCATCGGCGACGTTGCGCGTGCCGGTGACGTTGGTGAGCACACCCTCGCAGGGGTGCGACTCGACCATCGGCACGTGCTTGAGCGCCGCGGCGTGGAACACCAGCTCGGGTCGCTCGGCGACCATGATCTCGTCCATGCGGGCGCGCTCGCGCACGTCGGCGAGGTTGGCGCTGCGCGGCAGCTCCGGCTGGCGCTCGGCCAACTCCATGTCGATGGAGTAAAGATTGAACTCGGCGCTGTCGACGAGTGCCAGATAGGCGGGGGCGAGGTCGGAGATCTGGCGCACCAGCTCGCTGCCGATCGTGCCGCCGGCGCCGGTGACGAGGATGCGGCGCCCGGCGACGAGGGCGCGCATCGCGGGGCGGTCGAGTACCGCCTGCGGCCGGCCGAGGATGTCCTCCACCGCGATCGGGCGCATCTCGATCGGCGCATCGGATCCGTTCCTGAAGTCGGTGAGCCGGGGCAGGCGGGACATGGTGATACCCAGGTTCTCGGCCCGGTCGAGCAGGAAGCGAATGCGCTCGCCGCCCAAATCCTCCTTGGTCACGATCAGGCGCCGCGCCATATCGCCGCGGCGCGCCAGCGCCCTCACCACCGCGTCGACGTCGCCCAGATCGCCCAGCACCGGCACGTCGTGGATCTTGCGGCCGACGCGATTGCCCTTCTCGTCGAGGACGCCGACGACGCGGTAATTGGCGTGGTCGGCACGGGTCATGGCGCGGATGAAGGTCTCCGCTGCGTCGCCGGCCCCGACCAGCAGAACCGGCACCCGCGGCCGGTCGCCGCGCTCGAAGGTGAGGTCGATGCGGCGGTCCTTGAACAGGCGGTAGAGGAAGCGCGGCGCGCCGAGCAGCGCGATCAGCACGAACCAGTTGATCACCGGCAGGGAGCGCGGCACGCCCTCGCCACGCGTGGCGATGAACAAGACCAGAGCGGAGATCAGCACCACCAGTGTCACCGCCTTGACGATCTGCAACAAGTCGTTCATCGAAGCGTAGCGCCACACACCCCGATACAGACCGAACGGCCAGAAAACCGCCGCGGCGACGAGAGTGAAGATCACGATGTTGCGGAGAATGAAATCTGCGGAGTAGGCGTAAAACAGGTCGTTGCCCAACCGCAGATAGAGCGAGGCGAAAACCGACGCCGCCGCCATGGAAATGTCATGGCCATAGGCAATGTGAATGCGCTGCAGGCGCATGACCGGAATTGGATCCCCCTCCAGAAGCACGGACATTAGCACAGGCGCGGAGGTCGAACAGCGAGATTCTGTTTTCGCTCAGGAGGTGCGCGCCAGTGCCGCCAGGGTCACCGCCACCACCAGCGCCGCCGCGGCCAGCGCCGGCCATGGCGACCACAACACGCTCGCCGCCGCCAGCAGGACCAGCATCAGGTTGGTGCCGAGCACGCGGCCGCAGACCCCGGCGTGGTCGAGGCCGCGGCGGACGGCGATCTGGTAGAAATGCTCGCGGTGGGGGCGCCACACGCGCTC
>JAZFQY010000255.1:0-6279 GCA_036445355.1 Alphaproteobacteria bacterium | reverse complement strand
CCAGATTGCGCTCGAGCCCATACAAGCGCAGCAAGTCGCGCTGGATCTCGCCGTTCTGGTAGTCCACGGACAGAATGCTGAAATGCTTGCCCATGGTGTAGCAGAGCAGCGCCGCCGACTCGAGGGTCCCGGTCACCGGGATGTCGACCAGCGAGCGCGCCTCGTAGAGTCCGATATCGAGCTGGCAGGAGAGGAATACGGCGTCATAGCCTTCGTGCTCGGCCCGCATCACCCTCTCCAGCGTCGGATCGGTGCAGGTGTATTTGAAATAGAGCCACTGGTTGTTCTTCAGCGGATAGTCGGCCTCGATATTGACGATGTCGTAGTCGGTGTCCGGCCGCTTGATGCGGTCGAAATTGGCACGGGCGTACTGCTCCGTGCCGCCGAAGGGATTGACGACCAGGATGCGCATGTGACGGTCCTCCCGCGCGCCCCTTCGCGGGCGCGCCTGATCAAGGTTCCTAACCTATAGCCTCGGGCGGCGGCAGGTTCAGGAGCTCGACGGTGGTCTTGCCCGCCCGGAGCCCGGCGATTATCTCCTCCTCCTTGGCCATGCGCGCCCGGCAGCGGGGCAGGAGCTCGTCAACCTGGGCGCGTGGCACCACCGCCACCCCGTCCTCGTCGCCGCGGATCAGGTCGCCGGGCATCACCGGGCAGCCGCCGCACTGGATCGGCACGTTGATGGCGCCGCCGAAGCCCTTGTGCGGGCCGGCCGGCACGGTGGCGCGCGCGAACACCGGCGCCTTGGCGCGGCGCAACTCCGCACCGTCGCGCACGGCACCGTCGACCACCACGCCGACGACGCCCCTCGCCTCGGCGGCCTTCTGGATGATGCCGCCCCACACGGCGGCGTCCACATGGCCTCCCGCGTCGATCATCATCGCCGCGCCCGGCCAGGCCAGCGGCACCGCGTAGTGCAGGGCCGCATTGTCCGCCACCATGGTCTCGACGGTCAGCGCCTCGCCGATAAAGGACGGGTGTTCGGACAGCGGCCGGATGGCGCCGCCGACCGTGCCCGAGCGGTTGAGCTCGTCGCTGATGATGGTGGTCGGGATGTCCTGCCACGCCGCCAGCACCTCGGCGCCGAAATGGGGCTCCACCGGGTCCTTGATGATGAGGGCCATGGGTCTCCTCTTCGGCTCAGGGCGCCGATCGACCGCTCAGGCGAGCGGGAATTCGCTGCCGCGGCTGTGCTCGACGAAACGCGCGATGCGCTGCTGGAAGCGCTTCGCATGGTCGGTGATCACTTCGATCAGCCGTTCCCGGTCCCGATCGCGGATGGCGTCGATGACGGCCTCGTGCTCGGCGATGATGCGGCTCTGCTGCCGGCGTAGAACGGGGGTCTCCTGCGCCTCCGTCTGGTAGACGAGAAAGGCCAGGCGGCGGCCCTGATTGTGTAGCCGGGCGCTGAAGTCATAGATGTAGTCGTTGGCGGTCGCAGCGGCGATGCGCAGATGAAAGGCCGCGTTGGTCGCCGTCACCTCGAGGAAGCGGTCCTCCGCCACCGCGGCGCTGTGCCGACGCTGGATCTTCTCCATGTCCTCGACCAGGCCGGGATCGGCGAAGTTGCAGTAGAAGGCGATCAGCCGTTCGGCGGCGTGGTAGGCGTCGAAGAACTGCTTGAAGTGGGCCAGGCTCAACGGGCGCACATAGGCGCCCCGGTTGGGCTGGATCTCCACCAGCCCTTCCGCCGCCAGGCGGTTCAGCGCCTCGCGCGCCGGCGTGCGGCTGAGACCGAACTGCTGCATCAGCAGCTTTTCGTCGATACGACTCCCCGGCGCCAGGGTCAGGTCCAGGATGCGGTCGCGAATGGTATCGACCGCGACCTCGGTGAGCGAGGGAGTCGGTTCGGTTCTGGTCGCCAGCGCCGTCGTCATCGATCTTGCGCTCCCACGCGCCCGCTGCTGCGTTCCGCCGCCGCATCTTCGCCCATTGCGCCGCGGCGCATCAACCACGATTGCCGCCGCGGGACTGCCTGGGCCGCGGTCGGGTGCGGCGCGGCCATGGCTCAGGCGCGCTCCTTGGCCGCCGCGGCGCCGGTCCGGCCATAATGCTCTTCGATGTACTGGGGGCTGAACTTGCCGCCGCGTCGGTCCCGCGCGAGCATCTCCGGGCTGCGCTCCGACGGCGGGCCGTAGCCGCCGGCGCCGGCGGTAACGATGGATATGGCCGCGTCTTCGCCCACCGCCAGCGTCGGCGGCTTGCCCGCCAGCTCCTCGCGCCTGCCGTCGTCATGGAGCATGGCGATATGGCTTGTGGCGCCGGCCTCGCCGCCATAGAGGCCCCAGGGCCGGGTGACGTGGCGCTCGCCCTGACCGCTGAAGGCGACCGTGTGGCCGATCGGGCGGTAGACGCGGTGCAGCCCCAGCCCGCCACGCCACTTGCCGGCGCCGCCGGAATCCTCCACCAGCGCGTAGCGCTCGATGAGGAGCGGGTACTCGTTCTCCAGCGCTTCCACCGGCAGGTTGGATGTGTTGGTGGTGTGCACCTGCACGCCATCGGTGCCGTCCTTGTAGGCGCGCGCGCCGGCGCCGCCGCCGATGGTCTCCAGATAGACGTAGAAGCGGCCGTCGGGGCCGGTGCCGGAGAAGGTCGTCGTCGTGTTGGCGCCGTTGCCGGCGGCGATGACGCGCTCGGGCACGGCCTCGGCGAGGGCGCCCAGGATCATGTCGACGATACGCTGGCCGGTCTGCGCCCGGGCCGCGGTGGCGGCGGGAAAGACGGCATTGACGATCGAGCCCTCGGGAGCCTCGATGGTGACCGGGTCGAGCATGCCGTGGTTGGTGGGCCCGTCGGGGTCGATCAGCACCTTGAGCGCGTAGAGCACGCTCGCCTCGAGCCCGGCGCGGCTGACATTGATGTTGCCCTTCACCTGCGGCGCCGAGCCAGCGAAGTCGAAGCGAATCTCGTCGCCCTCGACGTCGATACGCACCCTGAGCGGAATCATGGCGGTGCCCATGCCGTCATCGTCGATGACATCGGCGAACTCGTAGGTACCGTCTGGCAGCTCGGCGATTCCGGCGCGCATGCGCCGCGCCACCGCGGCGAGGATGGCGTCGCCGCCTTCGCTCACCTGGTCCACGTTCCAGCGCAGGAACAGCTCGCGGCAACGCCGCTCGCCCAGGCGATTGGACGCGATCTGCGCGGCATAGTCGCCGCGCCGCTCCTCGGGCACGCGCACGTTCAAGAGGATCAGGTCGAAGATGTCCTGGACGATCTCGCCCTCGCGGACGAGGCGGATCGGCGGAATGCGCAGCCCCTCCTGATAGATCTCGGTCATGCCGCCGGCCATGCTGCCCGGCGCCATGCCGCCGATATCGGCGTGGTGGGCGATGTTGGCGACGAACAGCACGAGCCCACCTTCGGCGAAGATCGGCGTGAGAAAGGCGACGTCGGGCAGGTGCGAACCACGGCCGGCGAAGGGGTCGTTGGAAATGAACACGTCGCCGGGACGCAGGGCGTCACGCCCATAACGCTCGAGCACGACCTCGGCGAGGCCGAGCATGGACGCCAGGTGCAGGGGCAGGCTCTCGCCCTGCACCATGACCCGCCCGCCGGCATCGAAGATCGCCGTCGAGTGATCCTTGCGCTCCTTGATATTGGTCGAATAAGCGCTCTTCATCAGCGCCACGTACATCTCGTCGACGATGCTCGACAGCGCGTTGCGCAGCAGTTCGACCTCGATCGCGGTCAACAACATGGTGATGCCTAACCCAACGTCATGACGAGGTTGCCCCATTCGTCCACCCGGCAGGCGTCGCCGGGAAACAGGGGCACCGTCGTGTCCAGTTGCTCGATGATCGCCGGGCCGGCCAGGCGCTGTTCCGGCGCCAGCGCGTCGCGGCGAAAGACGGGCGTGTCGTGCCAATCGCCGGTGCCGAACAGGGTGCGCCGGCGGCCGGCGGGCGCGCCGGGCGCGGCCGCTTCCAGGCGCGGTAGGGACGGTCGGTCGAGCACACCGGTGGCCTTCACCTTCATGCTGACGATTTCGATCGGCTCGGCCTCGGAGGCGAAGCCGTAGGCCTGCTCGTGGGCGCGGTGAAAGGCCGCCATCAGGGCGCGGCAGGCGCCGGCGTCGAAGGCGCCGTCGGTCACCGGAATCGCCAGCTCGTAGTTCTGGCCGTAATAGCGCATGTCGAGCCGCCAGGTGAGCTGCCGCTGTGCCTCGTTCAGCGCCTCGGCGGCGAACCAGTCCGCGCTCTGCGCGGCGAGCGCCTCGCGCGCCGGCGTCAGCACCCGGCCGGCCGCCTCGTCGAGGCGGGCGAGCAGGGTCTTGATGAAATCGGCGCGCAAATCCGAGCGCAACAGCCCCTCGGCGCACAGCACCCCCGGGCTCGGCGGCACCACGACCGTGGCGATGCCCAGCTCGCGCGCCACGTCGGCGGCGTGCAGCGGTCCGGCGCCACCGAAGGCGAACAGGCAGAAGCGGCTCGGATCGTGGCCGCGCTCGACGGAGATGGTGCGGATCGCCTTGACGATGTTGGCGCAGGCGACCCGGACGATACCGAGCGCGGTCTCGGTCACGTCGAGGTCGATCGCCGTCGCCAGGCGCCCGATCGCCCGCTGGGCGAGATCCGCGCTGATCTTCATGCGGCCGTCGAGCAGTGCAGCCGGGTTGAGTCGCCCTAGGAGCACGTTAGCATCGGTCACCGTCGCCGCCTCGCCGCCCAAATCGTAGCAGGCGGGGCCCGGATGAGCGCCGGCGCTCTGGGGGCCGACCTTCATGAGGTCGTCGCGGTCGATCCAGGCAATGGAGCCGCCGCCGGCGCCGACGGAGTTCACGTCCAGGGTCGGCATGCGCATGGGGAAGCCGGCCAGGCTGCGGTCGGGAACCTCGGTCGCCTGGCCGCCGGCGAGCAGGCTCACATCGGCGCTGGTGCCGCCGACATCGAGGGTGACGACGTCAGGAAAGCCGGCCACCGCCGCGCGCGCCGCCGCCCCCAGCACTCCCGCCGCCGGTCCCGAGAGGGAGCCGCGAATGGGCAGGCGGCGGGCCGTGTCGATGGACATGAGCCCGCCGGCGCTGAGGCTCACCTTGGGCTCGGCCGTGACGCCGAGCGTCGCCGTCTCGCGCGTGAAGCTGTCGAGATAGGCGTTCATCACCGTCAGGAGGGCGCCGTTCAAAACCGCGGTGGAGAAGCGCTCATACTCGCGGAACTCGGGATAGACCGAGGCCGAGGCGACGATATGCACCTCATCGGGCAGGACCGACCGGAGAATTTCCACCGCCCGCGCCTCGTGCGCCGGGTAGGCGTAGGCATGTAGGAAGCCGACGACCACGCAGTCGACATGCTCCTGCGCCAGTTGGCGGCCGATCCGCGCCACCTCGTCCTCGTCCAGCGGCACATGCACCGTACCGTCGGCGCGCATGCGCTCGGCCACCTCCAGGCGCAGCTCGCGCGGCACCAGGGGTGCGGGATTGTCCATATGGATGTCGTAGACCTTGGGCCGCGTCTGGCGGCCGATCTCCAAAAGGTCGCGGAAGCCCTTTGTGGTGACGACGGCGACCGTGCCGGTCTGGCGCTGGATGAGGGCGTTCGTACCGACGGTGGTGCCGTGGGACAGGCGCACCACGTTGCCGGCGTCGAGGCCGTGCTCGGCGAGTATGGCGGCGATGCCGTCGATGATGGCGCGCGCCGGCTCGTCGGGGGTCGAGGGCAGCTTGTGCAGGAGCTGGCGGTCCTCGCCCGGGATATTGAGCGCCAGGTCGGTGAAGGTGCCGCCGACATCGATGCCGATATGGATATCCATGGTCGCCCGCCTATCAGATTCCCTGAAAGGCTGGACGGCTGACGCGGATTTCGGGCGATGCACCATTGCGGGACAGCGGCGCCTGTGCTGTGATATATCAAGAATATACACATGTGGGGAGAAGAGGCGCAACGGATGCCTGCCATGATCACGGCGCCCTCCTGCCGCGTCGGCGTCGATATTGGCGGCAACTTCACCGATGTCGTGGTCGCCACCTCGGACGGCGGGCGGGGCGTGCGCAAGCTCCTCTCCACGCCGCCGGATTTCGGCCGCGCGGTGATCACCGGCGTGCGCGCGGCGCCGGCCGAACTCGGCGCCGAGGCGGGCGCACGTTCCGAGGTTTTGCACGCAACGACCGTGGTCACCAACGCCATTCTCGAGCGCAAGGGCGCCCCCGGCGTCACGGCCGTCAGAGCCTTCTGCGGTCATATTGACCCATTCTGACAGAGCCATTTTGGGCCAGGGCCAGGAAAGTGCCGCGGAGCGTAGTAGTCGCTACGCTCAAGGTGCTTGACGCCGCCCTGACCC
>JAZFQY010000254.1:0-8993 GCA_036445355.1 Alphaproteobacteria bacterium | reverse complement strand
CCGTGAGCACCACCCGGGTCTTGCTCGCCTTTGCCGCCGTCACCTTGGTGCCGAGGCGGAAGGCGACGCCCTGCTTGGCCAGCAAGCGCTGGAAATGCTTCGCCACCTCGCCGTCCATGCCCGGGGTGATGCGGTCGAGGAACTCCACCACCGTCACTTCGGCGCCGAGCCGGCGCCACACCGAGCCCATCTCGAGGCCGATATAGCCGGCGCCGACGACCACCAGGTGTTTGGGCACCTTGGTGAGCGTCAGCGCGCCGGTGGAGGTGACGATCCGCTTCTCGTCGATCTCGACGCCGGCCAGTGGCGTCGACTCCGAGCCCGTGGCGACGAGGATGTATTTGGTGTTTATCTGGCGGGACTTGCCGTCATCCGTCAGGACCGCGACCGCGCCGGGCGCCGCGATGCGCGCCGCGCCCCGCACCCACTCGACCTTGTTCTTCTTGAACAGGAAGGCGACCCCTTGGGTGAGGTCGGCGACGACCTTGTCCTTGCGGGCCATCATTGTCTTCAGGTCGAGCTTGACACCGGAGGCGGCGACGCCGTGGATCGCCAGGCCGTTAATGGCCTCGGCATACTTCTCCGAGGAGTGGAGGAGCGCCTTCGACGGAATGCAGCCAACATTCAGGCAGGTGCCGCCGAGGGTGGCGCTTTTGTCGACGCAGGCGACCCTGAGGCCCAGCTGCGCGGCGCGGATGGCGGCGACGTAGCCGCCCGGCCCGGCACCGATGACGACGAGGTCGTGTGTGGTCTCGGCCATGGGTCTCGTGCCCTCCGTCCCCCGCTGCGGAAGCGCCCCGGTGGCCCCTCAGGCGTCGATCAGGAGCCGCTGCGGGTCCTCGATGTTCTCTTTGATGCGCACGAGGAAGGTGACCGCCTCGCGGCCATCGACGATGCGGTGATCGTAGCTGAGCGCCAGATACATCATCGGCCGTACGGCGACTTCGTCCGCCACCACCATCGGCCGCTTCTCGATCTTGTGCATGCCGAGGATACCCGACTGGGGTGGGTTGAGGATCGGCGTCGACAGGAGCGAGCCGAAGACGCCGCCATTGGAGATGGTGAAAGTGCCACCCGTGAGATCCTGGATGGCGAGCCCACCCTCGCGCGCCCGGCGGCCGAATTCGGCGATCATGCGCTCGAGCTCGGCGAAGCTGAGCTTGTCGGCATCGCGCAGCACCGGCACCACCAGCCCCTGGGGGCCGCCGACGGCGACACCGATGTCATAGTAATTCTTGTAGATGATCTCGTCGCCGTGGATCTCGGCGTTGACGGTGGGGATCTCCTTCAACGCCACCACCGACGCCTTGATGAAGAAGCTCATGAAGCCGAGGCGCACGCCGTGCTTCTTCTCGAAGCTGGCGCGGTATTCGCTGCGCAGCTCCATCACCGCGCGCATGTCCACCTCGTTGAAGGTGGTGAGCATGGCGGCGGTGTCCTGCGCCTGCTTGAGCCGGCGGGCGATGGTCTGGCGCAGCCTGGTCATGCGCACCACTTCCTCGCCGCGCGCGTCGGGCCGACGCGGCGGTGCCTCGGCGGCGAGCGGTCGCGGCGGCACGACCGCCGGGATCGACGCCGCTGGCTTCGCCTCGCCGGCGGCCAGATGGGCGAGCACGTCGCCCTTGGTCAGCCGGCCGCCCCTACCCGAGGCCGGGATCGCCGCCGGGTCGAGGCCATGCTCATCGACCAGCTTGCGCACCGCCGGCGACAGGGGCGCGGCCTTGCCCGCGACCGCCCCGGCCGGGGCGCCTGCGGGAGCCTCCTTTTTCACTACCGGTTGAGCGGCGGACTTGGCAGCGGGTTCACCGGCGCCGGGCGTGATTCGGGCGACGACGGTGCCCACGGCCACGTCGGCACCCTCGCCGATGACGATTTCGGACAATGTACCGGCGACCGGCGCCGGCAGTTCCGCCGTCACCTTGTCGGTCTCGATCTCGACTAACCCCTCGTCGGCGGCGACGGCGTCACCCACCGATTTCAGCCACTTGCCGACCGTGCCCTCGCTCACCGATTCGCCGAGGTCGGGTATGACCACCTCGACCGCGCCGGCGGCGGCACCGTTGCCCTTGGCCGGCGGAGCCGCCGGCTCCGGCGCGGCCGCCGAGCCCTCTCCGATGGCGCCCAGCACCGCGCCCACCTCCACATCGGCGCCCTCGGCAACGGCGATGCTCTCCAGCTTGCCTCCGGTCGGCGCCGGAATCTCGACCGTGACTTTGTCGGTCTCGAGCTCGACCACCGGCTCGTCCGGCGCGACCGCCTCGCCGATCTGCTTGAACCACTTCGACACAGTCGCCTCGGTGACGGATTCGCCGAGGGAGGGCACGATGATCTGGGTCGCCATTTGGGTACGGTTCCGTTCCTTGTCGCCACCAGGGTGCGTGTGCTCAGGCCCGCCGGCCCGGCGCCGGGATGTCCTCCAGCGCCTCGTCGATCAACGCCGCCTGTTCCCGCAGATGCCGCTTCAGCATCCCGGTCGCGGTCGACGCCGACTCCGGCCGACCGACATAGCGCGGGCGTTCGTAGTTAGCGCCAATTTCCTTCAAAAGACTTTCGATATTGGGATTTAGGTATGTCCAGGCGCCCATGTTCTTGGGCTCCTCCTGGCACCACACGATCTCGGCCTGAGGGAAGCGGCTGAGCTCAGTGGCCAGCGCCTGCTCCGGGAATGGATAGAGCTGCTCCAGGCGCAGGATCTGGATCCTGTCGATGTCGCGCTCGTTACGCGCCTCGTAGAGCTCGAAGAACAGCTTTCCGGAGCACAGGACGACGCGCCTTATGTCCTCGTCCTTGGCCAGCTTGATCTTGCCGTTGAGCTGGGCGTCGTCCCACAAAACGCGGTGGAAGGTGGTGCCAGGGCCGAGCTCGTCCAGGCGCGAGACGGCTAGCTTGTGGCGCAGCAGGGACTTCGGCGTCATCAAAATGAGCGGCTTGCGAAAATTGCGCCGAACCTGCCGGCGCATGACGTGAAAATAGTTTGCCGGCGTGGTGCAATTGCAAACCTGCATGTTGTCCTCGCCGCAGAGCTGGAGAAAGCGCTCCAGACGCGCCGAGGAATGCTCCGGTCCCTGGCCCTCGTAGCCGTGGGGGAGCAACATCACCAGCCCCGACATGCGCAGCCACTTCGACTCACCCGAGGAAACGAACTGGTCGATGATGACCTGTGCGCCGTTAACGAAATCGCCGAACTGGGCCTCCCACACCACCAGCGCATTAGGCTCGGCCAGGGAGTAGCCGTACTCGAAGCCGAGGACGCCGAACTCCGACAGCGGGCTGTCGATGATTTCGATCGGCGCCTGGCCGAAGCGGATGGAGCTCAGTGGGACGTAGCGGTCCTCTGTCTCCTGGTCGACGATCACGGCATGGCGCTGGCTGAAGGTGCCACGCGCGGAATCCTCGCCCGAAAAGCGCACGGGCGTCGACTCGCACAAGAGCGTGCCCAGGGCCAACGCCTCGGCGGTGGCCCAGTCGATGCCATGGCCACTCTCGATCATCTTCCGCTTTGCCCCGAGCTGACGGACGATCTTGCGGTTGACGTTGAAGTTCTGCGGCACCTCGGAGATGGCGAATCCGACTTCCCTCAAGAGGTCGATGTCGACCGCGGTCTCGCCTCGGCGCGCCCCGCCCGAGGCCAGCTCGAGCCCGGCCCAGCGGCCGTCGAGCCAGTCGGCCTTGTTCGGGCGGTAGCCCGCCGCGGCCTCGAATTCCTCGCCGAGGAGTTTCTCGAAGCGATCGACCATGGCCGCGCCGGCGCCGGCGGGCAGCGTGTCTTCCTGCTCCAGGCGCTTTGCGTAGACCGCTCGTGTGCTGTCGTGCTCGGCGATCCTGCCGTACATCAATGGCTGGGTGAAGGCGGGCTCGTCGGCCTCGTTGTGGCCGTGGCGGCGATAGCACCACAGATCTATGACCGTGTCCTTCTTGAACTTCTGGCGATACTCGGTGGCGATGCGCGCGATGTGCACGCACGCCTCCGGGTCGTCACCATTGACGTGGAAGATCGGCGCGCCGACCATCTTCGCCACGTCCGAGCAATAGGGCGAGGAGCGCGACTGGCTGGGGCTGGTGGTGAAGCCGATCTGGTTGTTGATGATGAGATGGATGGTGCCGCCCGTGCGGTAGCCCTTGAGTTGTGACAGGTCGAGGGTCTCGGCGACGATGCCCTGGCCGGCGAAGGACGCGTCGCCGTGCAGGAGCAGGCCCATGACCTGGCTGCGGTCGGAGTCGTTGCGCTGTCGCTGCTTGGCGCGCACTTTGCCAAGCACCACGGTGTTGACCGCTTCTAAGTGGCTGGGGTTGGCGGTCAACGACAGGTGTACGACGCTGCTGTCGAACTCACGGTTGGAACTCGTGCCCAGGTGATATTTGACGTCGCCCGAGCCGTGCACGTCGTCCGGATTGGCGCCGACGCCCTGGAACTCCGAGAAGATGGCGCGGTAGGGTTTCTGCATGATGTTGGCGAGCAAGTTCAGGCGGCCGCGATGGGCCATGCCGATCACCAGCTCCTGGATGCCGAGCTGAGTGCCGCGCTTGAGAATCTGTTCGATGACGGAGACCGCCGACTCGCCGCCATCGAGGCCGAATCGCTTGGTGCCCGTGTACTTGCGGTCGAGAAAGCGCTCGAACACCTCGCTCTCAGTCAGGCGTTCCAGGATCGCTCGCTTGCCACGTGCCGTGAACTCGGTGCGGTTGCGGATGCCCTCGATTCGTTCCTGAATCCACGCCTTCTCCTCGGGCACCTGGATGTGCATGAACTCGACGCCGATCTTGCCGCAATAGGTCAGCTTCAGGATCGACACGATCTCGCGCAGGGTCGCGCTTTCGAGCCCGAGGACGTAGTTGATGAAGATCGGCTGATCCCAGTCGCGCTCGCCGAAACCGTAGGCCGCGGGGTCGAGTTCCGAGTGGGGAACGGGCTTCTCCAAGGCCAGGGGGTCCAGGTCGGCGTGCAGGTGGCCGCGCACTCGGTAGTTGCGGATCAGCATCAGGGCGCGGATCGAGTTGAGCGTCGCCTGTCGGATCTGCTCGGCCCCCACCGCCGCTTGTGGCGGGAACTGGGCAAGCGCAGTGGCTGGCGCCGGCGACGCCATATCGGCGGTCTCACCGCCATTGCCGATGACCCTAGTCTCGCGCGGCGCCCAACTGGCACCGTGCATTTCATTGAGAAGGCTGCGTGCGTCGTCGTGAAGGTCGGTGAAGAACTCGGCCCAGTCCGGGCCGACCGTTCCCGGATCCTCCAGGTAGCGGGCATAGAGCTCGGCGACGAAAGTGGCATTGGCGCCGGAAAGAAACGAGGTCTCGAGCAACTGACTGGCCATCTTTATCCCTAACGCGGGTCGCGCCCCTTCTCATCGTGGCGCCCGGCGACGGTGCCCTCGTTAGGACCGCAGGGCCTCGACCATGGTTCTGCCGAGAGCGGCCGGCGAGTCCGCCACATGGATGCCGGCGCTTTTCATCGCATCGATCTTCGCCGCCGCCGTGCCTTTGCCGCCGGAGATGATGGCGCCGGCGTGGCCCATGCGCTTGCCCGGCGGCGCGGTCAATCCGGCGATGAAACCGACGATCGGCTTTCTAACTTTCGACCGGTTAACAAACTCCGCCGCCTCCTCCTCGGCGGAGCCGCCGATTTCGCCGATCATGATGATGCCTTCTGTCTCCTCGTCGGCAAGAAACAGCTCGAGGCAGTCGATGAAGCTGGTTCCGCTGACCGGATCGCCGCCGATGCCGACGCAGGTCGATTGCCCCAGCCCGGCGGCGCTCGTCTGCGCCACGGCCTCATAGGTAAGCGTCCCCGAGCGCGAAACAATACCAATACGGCCCCGTTCATGGATGTGGCCCGGCATGATGCCAATCTTGCATTCCCCGGGCGTGATCACCCCCGGGCAGTTGGCGCCAATGAGCCGCGTCCGAGAGCCGCCAAGGGCGCGCTTGACCCGCACCATGTCCAGCACGGGGATGCCCTCGGTGATGCAAACCACCAGCGCCACGCCGGCGTCGACGGCCTCCAGAATGGCGTCGGCGGCGAAGGACGGCGGCACGTAGATGGCCGAGGCGGTGGCGCCGGTCTCGGCCGTTGCCTCGGCCACCGTATCGAACACGGGCAGATCGAGGTGTGTGGCGCCGCCCTTGCCCGGCGTGACCCCGCCGACGACGCGCGTGCCATAGGCGATCGCCTGCTCGGAATGAAACGTGCCCTGGGCGCCGGTGAAGCCCTGGCAGATGACCTTCGTGTCACGGTCGACAAGAATGGACATGCGTCAGGCGGCTTCCCTCACCGCGCCCACGATCTTCGCCGCCGCGTCGGCGAGGTCGTCGGCGGAAGTGACCGCCAGGCCGGACTCGGCGAGGATCAGCTTGCCGCGGTCGACGTTGGTGCCCTCCAGGCGCACCACCAGCGGCACATGCAGCGAGACCTCGCGCGCCGCCGCCACCACGCCCTCGGCGATCACGTCGCAGCGCATGATGCCGCCGAAGATGTTGACCAGGATGCCCTCGACCTGCGGATCGGAGAGGATGATCTTGAACGCCGTCGTCACCCGTTCCTTGGTCGCGCCGCCGCCGACATCGAGAAAGTTTGCCGGCTCGCCGCCGTGGAGTTTGATGATGTCCATGGTCGCCATCGCCAGGCCGGCGCCATTGACCATGCAGCCGATGCTGCCGCCGAGCTTGATGTAGTTGAGCTCGTGCCGGCTCGCCTCTAGCTCCATCGCCTCCTCTTCCTCCTCATCGCGCAATTCGACGATGTCCGGGTGCCGGAAGAGAGCGTTGTCGTCGAAGTTCATCTTCGCGTCGAGGGCGACGACCCGCCCGTCTGCGGTGACCACCAGCGGGTTGATCTCGATGAGCGCGGCGTCGAGCTCGGTGAAGGCCCGGTACAGTCCGGCCAGGAACTTGCCCGCCGCCTTCACCTGCTCGCGCTCGAGGCCGACGCCGTGGGCAAGGCGCCGCGCGTGGTGGGGCATCAGCCCTTGCGCCGGGTCGATGGTGACGCTGAATACGGCCTCCGGGTTGGCGGCCGCCACCTCCTCGATCTCCATGCCGCCCTCGGCCGAGGCAATGAATGTGACGCGGCTGGTGGCACGGTCGACGAGAGCGCCGAGATAGAGCTCGCGCGCGATATCGCAGCCCTCCTCGATATAGACCCGCCTCACTTCCTTGCCCGCGGGCCCGGTCTGCTTGGTGACCAGGACGTGGCCCAGCATCGCCTCGGCCGCCGATGCCGCCGCCTCGATCGAGTCGACGACGCGCACGCCGCCCCTGCCGTCGGGGTCGTCCTGGAAGCGGCCGGCGCCGCGCCCGCCGGCGTGGATCTGCGCCTTGACCACCCACACCGGCCCGGCGAGCCCCGCGGCCACCCGCTGCGCTTCACCCTGCGTGTAGGCGACGCCGCCCTGGGGCACGGCGACGCCGAATTTTTCGAGGAGAGCCTTGGCCTGGTATTCGTGAATGTTCATGTCACGCGTCGGGACCCTGTGCGCGGGCGGCGCACATTAGCACCGACTCCCTCCAGCGCAACCGCCGGCCCGGTTTCGCCATCGGGCGATGCGCGAATGTGAAACGTGCTCAACGGCTGCGACGCCGGCCTTTCGCGGCGGGTTTGGCGGCGGACTTCCTGGCTGCTCGGCGGCGCAGCGTCTTGGTCAGGGCGACCAGGCCGCGCACCGCCTCGACCGATTTCAGGAACGCCGCCTTCTCCCGCCGGTCGAGTTCGATCTCGACGATGCGCTCGACGCCCTTGGCGCCGATCACCGCGGGCACCCCGACATACATGTTCCTCACACCGTATTGGCCGGTCAGGTAGGCGGCGCAGGGCAGCACCCGCTTCTTGTCCCTGAGGTAGGCCTCCGCCATCTGGATCGCCGCCGAGGCCGGCGCATAGAAGGCGGAGCCGGTCTTGAGCAGGCCGACGATCTCCGCCCCGCCGTCGCGCACGCGCTGGATGATGGCGTCGAGCCGCGCCTGAGTCAGCCATCCCATCTTCACCAGATCGGGCAGCGGAATGCCGGCGACCGTGGAATAGCGCGCCAGGGGCACCATGGTGTCGCCGTGCCCGCCGAGGACGAAGGCGCTCACGTCTTCCACCGACACCCCCAGCTCCTCGGCGAGGAAGGTGCGGAAGCGGGCGCTGTCGAGCACGCCGGCCATGCCGACGCACATGTTGGGCTTGAGGCCGCCGGCCTGCCGCAGCACGCCGACCATGACGTCCAAGGGGTTGGTGATGCAGATGACGAAGGCGCGCGGGCAATGGGCCTTGATGCCGGCGCCGACGGCCTCCATGACCCCGGTATTGATGCCGATCAGGTCGTCGCGGCTCATGCCCGGCCGGCGCGCCACGCCGGCGGTGACGATCACCACGTCGGCGCCCTTGAGGGCCGTATAGCGGCCGCTGCCCCTGAAGCCCGCATCGAAGCCCTCGATCGGTCCCGACTGGGCGATGTCCAGGGCCTTGCCCTGGGGCATGCCGGCGACGACGTCGAACAGCACCACGACGCCGATCTCCTTCAGCCCGGCCAGATGGGCCAGGGTGCCGCCGATATTGCCCGCGCCGACGAGCGCGATCTTGGAACGTGCCATGCCCGGCCCCCGCTGGACTGCCCGGCCGAGGGACGGCTGGGCCCGAGCAAATTCTCGCAGGATCGTTGCCGGCGACGTGACCCGGCCCTTTGCGAAAGATTGCTCTGTATCAACATGTTAGCACAGATCATCCGGCCGCGCCAGGGGTGCGGACCGTTGCGCCGTGCGCGCGCTCTAACCGCGATTTGGGGCGCTTCCTCACCCGCGCGTTTTGCGAATAGGCCCGGCAATCGATGCCTGGGTGCCCATTGTTGGGCGGTCTGAACCGGCGTATGGTCTCACCATTGAGTTATCCATCGGGAGGATTATCCCATGGCACCGTCAGGGGCGAAGCGCAGGCTCACCACCATCCTCGCGGCCGACGTCGAGGGTTACAGCCGTCTTATGCGCGACGACGAGGAAGCGACCCTCGCCAGACTCAAGAC
>JAZFQY010000253.1:0-5610 GCA_036445355.1 Alphaproteobacteria bacterium | reverse complement strand
AAGTGGAGGCAGACGCCTAATCACGTCCCGCCACATGGGCGGACAAGCGAGGGGAACCAGACATGACTGAAATACTGACCGGTGGTTCGATCTTTGCCATCGTCCTCGTCATCCTGGCGCTGGTGCTGGTCTTCGCCGGCGTCAAAGCGGTGCCTCAGGGAACAGAGTTCACGGTCGAGCGTTTCGGTCGCTTCACCAAGTCGCTCAGGCCGGGGCTCAACTTCATCGTGCCCATGATCGACCGCATCGGCAGGAAGATCAACATGATGGAGCAGGTGCTCGACGTGCCGAGCCAGGAGGTGATTACCCGCGACAATGCCATGGTCACGGTCGACGGCGTCATCTTCTATCAGATTCTGGAAGCGGCCTCGGCGGCATACGAGGTGACCAACCTCACAAACGCCATCATCAACCTGACCATGACCAACATCCGCACCGTGATGGGCTCCATGGATCTGGATGAGCTCTTGTCCCAGCGCGACAAGATCAACGCCCAGCTTCTCGGTGTCGTCGACCAAGCCACCAATCCGTGGGGCGTCAAGGTCACACGCATCGAGATCAAGGACATCACCCCGCCGCGCGACCTGGTCGAAGCCATGGCGCGGCAGATGAAAGCCGAGCGCGAGAAGCGCGCCGCCATCCTCGAGGCCGAAGGCGAGCGGCAGGCCGAGATCCTGCGCGCCGAGGGCGAGAAGCAGGCGGCGATCCTGTCTGCCGAGGGACGGCGCGAGTCCGCCTTCCGCGATGCCGAAGCGCGCGAGCGCGAGGCGGAAGCCGAGGGCAAGGCGACGACGATGGTGTCCGAAGCCATCGCCGCCGGCAATGTCCAGGCCATCAACTACTTCGTCGCCCAGAAATATATCGACGCCCTGCAGGCCCTGGCCACCGCCAAGAACCAGAAGGTCATCCTGATGCCGCTCGAGGCGGCGAGCGTCATCGGTGCCATCGGCGGCATCACCGAGCTGGTGCGCGCGGCCGGTGGCGGCGGCTCCGGCAATGCGCCCGGCAGCGCGCCCGGCGGCAAGCCGCCGCCCGGTCCGTGGGGCGAGCCATGATCGAATTCTGGCATTGGCTCATTCTCGGTGTCGCCCTGATCGCCGCCGAGATGGTCATACCGGGTGTCTTTCTCTTGTGGCTGGGCGTCGCCGCCCTGGTAACCGGCGGCATCGTCTATGCCCTGCCGGACCTGTCCTGGCAGATACAATTCCTCGCCTACGCCGTGCTGGCGGTGGTCTCGGTGTTCGCCGGCTGGCGCTGGGTCAAGCAACGGCCGATCGAAAGCGAGAAGCCGAACCTGAACCTGCGCGCTCAGCAATATGTCGGGCGGATGGCGGATCTGGACGGCCCGCTGCACAATGGCGTTGGCAAGGTGCGCCTCGATGACACGGTGTGGCAGGTGACGGGTCCCGAGTTGCCGGCCGGTGCCCGGGTGCGGGTGAACGGCGTCGATGGCACCCGGCTGAAGGTCGAGGCCGCGACCGAGTCAGCCGACGCGACGGGCTAATACCAACGGTCGCTGATATTGACCCATTTCACCGAGGCGATTTTAGCCGCCAGATAGGAGCGAGTTGCGCCGTAGTGCCGGCCACTTCAAGCAACAAGCGACGCCGCTGGCGGCAAAAAGCGCCCGGCCCTCGGTGGGGCAAATCGGCCCGCCGGTTTCGTTGCGGCGCTCGCCCGATGTGGCGACATCGCGCCGCGCCTGCCCGGACGGACCGATTTGCGCCCATGAAATGGGTCAATATCAACGACCGTTGGTATAAAGCCTTTCCTAGCGCGTTTGCAGACGCACCCGGTAGGTCAGCTCGGCGGCGCCGCGCGCCGGCACCTCGACGCGCCAGCGTGCCTTGAAGGCCGACAGGCGCGTGTGCGGCAGGCTTTCCTCGAGCACCCGCCATTCGCCCTGCAGATTTTCCACCACCTCGACCGTGACCGCCACGCCCTTGGCGTTCTGCAGGGCGATGCGGTGGGCGGTTTCGACGATCTCGCCACGCGCGCCCTCGCGGCGGAAGTCGGTGAGGGTGCGCCGCGCCGTCACGTCGAAGGCGCGGCCGAGGGTGAGGGTGACGCGCTCGCCGTCGGGCGTCGCCGGCACCCGCGACTCGCCCAGGAAGACCTCGTCCTCACCGCCCTCGTAGACGCGCACGATGCCCGCGGGCAGGGGCACACCGAGCCCCGCCGCCGCCGTGTTGGCAAAGCTGAGACGCACCTGGACCGGCTGCGGCCATTCGCGCTGATCCGGCATCGGCGCCCGGCGCGCAATTGCGGCGGCGCTCTCCATGCGGTATTCGCGCACGACCGGCACCGCGGGCGCCGTCATCAGCGCCACCTGCGTGCTGCCGCCGCGCCCAAGGCTCACCGGACGGGCGATGGCGTAGCGGTGATAGTCCTCGGCCGGCGCCTCCACCACGCCCGAGGCCAATTCCGCCGCGAGGCTGCGCTTCGCCATCCGCATGGGCACTGCAGGCGGCGCCACCCGGTTCAGCTCACCGGCGACGAGCGCCAGGCGCGCCTCCGGGTAGTCGGCGCCGCTAGTGTTGCTGACGGTGGCCCACAACTCCAGCGCCAGGCGGTCGCCGTCCAGGCTCGCCACATAATCCGCCTGCCACGACAGGCCACCGGTCAAATAGCCGAGCCGCAACTGGTGGCGGCCGGCCTGCGTGGTCTCAACGGTCGCCGCCAGGGTCGGGCGCGGGCGCAGACCCGGCGGCAAGGCGTCGAAGACAAGGCGGCCCGGGATTTCGGTCTCGATCCGATCGCCGATACGCAGCACGACGCCGTTCGACGCCGCCAGCACTTCCGCCGGGACCGTCCGTTCCGCGCCCGTCGCCGGGTTGGTGAGGATCACCCGCACCCTCTTGCCAACGGCGGCGCGCAACAGCGCCGCCGGGTTCAGCAGCCCCGCCTCGTAGCGGCGCTCCAGGACGGCGACGCCGGAGGCGGCGAGGCGCACCGTCTCCGGCTGCAGCGAGGCGCTGACCTCGGGAAAGGCGAGCCGATGGACGCCCGCCGGAAGGCCGATCTCGCGCACCTCGCGCACGTAGGCGACGCCGCCCTGATAGACGGTCACGGCCAGGTCGGTGCGCGTGTGCGGCGCGACCAATATCTCCTCCGCCGCCCGGCCAGGCCATGGCGCCGCCAGCACCAGCAGCCCGGCGAGTATGCTAGCAGTTGAGCGTCGCATGGTGGGGGTCTCCCTCGTTCGCGCGCTGGCTAGTCGGTCGGCATGGCGCAATTGTGAAACCCGGCCTATGGCGCGCGCCGCGCCTTCAGCGCCGCCGTCAGGGTGCCGTCGTCCAGATATTCGAGCTCACCGCCGACCGGAACGCCGTGCGCCAGGCGGGTCACGACGACGTCGCTGGCCGCCAGCCGCTCGGCGACATAATGGGCCGTGGTCTGGCCGGCGACGGTGGCGTTGGTGGCCAGGATCACCTCCGTCACCTCCGGCGCCCGCGCCCGCTCGACCAGCCGGCCGACATTCAGATCGTCCGGACCGACCCCGTCCAGGGCGGACAGGGTCCCGCCCAGGACGTGATAGCGGCCGCGGAAGGCGCGGCTGCGCTCGATGGCCCACAGGTCGGCCACGTCCTCGACGACGCAGATGAGCGCCGCCTCGCGCTCCGGGTCGGCGCAGATGGCGCACGGATCCGTCGTATCCAAGTTGCCGCACAGGCCGCACGGGTGCACCTCCGCCGCCGCCCGCGCCATCGCCTCGGCCAGGGGTGCCAGCACCTGTTCGCGCTGCTTGACCAGATAAAGCGCCGCCCGGCGGGCGGAGCGCGGCCCCAAGCCCGGCAGCTTGGCCAGGAGCGTTATCAGGCGTTCGATCTCGGAGGCGGGCATGAGAGGATAGCCGGTAGCATGTAGCGGTTAGCCAATGGCTAACGGCCGGCGGCGTCTCAGAACAATTTGAGCCCCGGCGGAAGGGGCAGGCCGCCGGTGAGCCCCTGCATCTCTTCGGCCATGCGCGCCTCCTGCTTGGCCTTGGCGTCGGCGTGGGCGGCGACGATGAGGTCCTCGAGCACCTCGGCGTCGTTGGGGCCGAGCAGCGACGGGTCGAGCCTGAGGCGCTTCAGGTCGCCCTTGCCGCTCAGGGTCACCTTGACCAGTCCGCCGCCGGCGGCGCCCTCGATCTCCGCCTCGGCGAGCTGCGCCTGCAGCTCGGCCATCTTCGCCTGCATCTCCTGCGCCTGCTTCATGAGCTGGCCTAGGTTATTCATGGTCCCCCACCTTCCTCGCCGGACTCGTGCGCCGCCTCGCTGCCGCCGGTCGTTTCCTCGCCCACGGCGCCGGCGCGGTCAAGGGGCCTGACCCGCGTCACCTCGGCGCCGGGAAAGGCGTCCAGCACCGCCTTGACGATCGGGTGCTGCAGGGCGCCGCTGCGGCGCGCCTCCTCGGCCGTGCGATCCTCGGCGGCGAGCGTCGACTCGCCGTCGCCATCGGCGTCGGTGGCCACGAGCACGTTCCAGTGGGGCCCGAGCCAGCGGCGCAGGCGCTTCAGCACCTCCCCTGGCAGGCCGCTCGGCGCCTCTGGCGTCAATCGTATCTTCAGCCGCCCGGGCTCGAGGCTCACCAAATGCACGTTGTGATAGAGGTGGTTGCGGAGCGTGAGGTCGCCTCGCCCGGCGAACAGCTCGACCAGCGCGCGAAAATCGGTCGGCTCCGGCGGCCCGCGGTCCGGCACCGCCTGCGGGGCCGCCTCCGGCACCGCGCGGGCACCGCCGGCGACGGCCACCGAGCCGCCACCGTCGCCGGGCGCCGCCGCGCCCGCCTGCAGGCGCTTCACCAGTTCGCCCGGCGTCGGCAGCTCGGCGGCGTAGCACAGCCGCACCACGGCCATTTCCGCCGCCGCGAGGGGCGCCGGTGCCGCCTGCACCTCGCCCAGTCCCTTCATCAACATCTGCCAGGCGCGCCCCAGGATCGGCAGGCTGAGCTTGCCCGCCATCTCCCGGCCGCGCTCGCGCTCGACCTCCGAGGTGGCCGGCCCGACCGCCGCCTCGGGGGCGACGATGAGCCGCGTCAGCCAGTGGGTGAGGTCGAGGAGGTCCTGCATGACGGTGAGCGGATCGGCGCCGGCGGCGTAGAGCTCGCCAAGGAGGCCCAGCGCCGCCTTGGTATCGCCACGCAGGGTTACGTCCATGAGGTCGAAGACCTGGGCTGCATCGGCGAGGCCCAGCATGTCGCGCACCGCCGCCGCCTCGACGGCGCCGGCGCCGTGGGCGATCGCCTGATCCAGCAAAGACTGGGCGTCGCGCACCGACCCGTCGGCGGCGCGCGCGATCAAGGCCAGCGCCTCGGGCGCCACCTGCGCCCCTTCGGCCTTCGCTACGCCGGCCAGGTGCTCGACCAGCGTCTCCGCCGCCACCCGGCGCAGGTCGAAGCGCTGACAGCGGGACAGTACCGTCACCGGCACCTTGCGGATCTCGGTCGTGGCGAACACGAACTTCACGTGCTCCGGCGGCTCCTCGAGGGTCTTCAACAGGGCGTTGAAGGCGTGCTTCGAAAGCATGTGCACTTCGTCGATGATATAGACCTTGGTGCGGGCGACGATGGGCCGATAGCGCACGCCGTCGAGAATTTCGCGGATGTCATCGACGCCGGTGCGGCTGG
>JAZFQY010000252.1:0-7531 GCA_036445355.1 Alphaproteobacteria bacterium | reverse complement strand
GGCACCGGCACGATCACGTCGGCGTCGACGTGGCTCTCGCGCGCCAGCTCGGCGCCAATGCGCTTGCGCATGTCGTATACGTTGCGGCCCTCGACCAGGCTATCGGGGCGGGCGAAGTAGATGTACTCGAACACGCAGAAACGCTTGGCCGCGCGCGGCAAGGGCTTGTGCGAGCGTAGGCCGCGCTCGTCGATCACCACCAGCTCTCCCGGCTCCACCTCGCGCACGAAATCGGCGCCGATGATGTCGAAGGCGCAGCTTTCCGAGGCCATGATCCACGCGTCCTGCAGCCGCCCCAGGCACAGAGGCCGCACGCCCAGGGCGTCGCGGGCGCCGATCAGCTTGCGACGCGAGAGTGCCACCAAGGAGTAAGCGCCCTCCACCATGCGCAGGGCGTCGACCACCCGGTCGAGCAATTTGGGGCCGGTGCTGGTGGCGATCAGGTGCTGGAATACCTCGGTGTCGGAGGTCGACTGGAAGAGCGATCCGCGGCCGACCAGCTCCTTGCGCAGGCCTAGTGCGTTGGTCAGGTTGCCATTATGCGCTAGCGCCAGGCCGCCGAAGTCGAAGTCGGCATAAAGCGGCTGGATGTTGCGCATCGCCGTCTCGCCGGTGGTGGAGTAGCGCACATGGCCGATGGCGGCGTGGCCCGGCAGGCGCGCGATGACCTCGGCGGCGCCGAAGGTATCGCCGACTAGGCCCGGCGCGCGGTAATTGTGGAAATGTTCGCCATCGAAGCTGACGATGCCGCACGCCTCCTGGCCCCGATGCTGTAGCGCGTGCAGGCCCAGCGCCGTCAACGCCGCCGCGTCGGGGATTCCGTAGACGCCGAAGACGCCACACTCTTCGCGCAGCTTGTCGCCGTCGAAGGGGTTTGTCGTCACCATTGTCGCGTTCGTGTGCCAGCCGCTACTGCCGGTTGAGGATGATCCGGTCCAGCGATTGCCGCTCGCCGCGATCATATCCTCCTTCGGTGCGCGGTTCGCCATCAATCGGTGGCCGCAGCAGCCGCTCGGCCGCCGGCACCGCCTCGCCGAGGCCCCTGAGCCGGGCCCCGCCCTGCTCGAGGGCATTGCCGGCCTGATAGCGGAACTCCGATGGCAGCACCCGGCTCAGCCACAGGGCGCCCTGTTCCACCAGGGGCTTGGTGCGCGCCTCGCGCAACCACTCCGGCGGCAACGACTCGACCAGGATCAGATAAAGAACGCAAATCACCACGGCCGGTGTCGCCAACCCGGCGAGTAGCCCAAGGGAGCGGTCGAGGCCTTTCAAGCGGCTTCCGCGCACCCGCTCGCCGATGATATGGCCGATCAGGTGCAGGACGACAAGGCCGGACACGAATACCACCGCGGCGCCGATGATGTCCGCCAGGAGGTCAGGCTCGACATACTCTCGAGCCAGGGGCCTCACGAATGGAAGGGCATACACGGTGGCGACAACGGCGCCAAACCAGGACAGGACGAACAGGCCGCCGCGCACGAAGCCGGTGACGAAGCCGATGAGCCCGCCCAGGGCGATGCCGCCGATGACGACGATGTCGAGGAATGCAACGCCGAAGATTTCCATCCCGCCTAGCCCCTCGCCGCCTGCCGCCCCTGGGCGTCGCGAAAACGGCCGAGGAGGTCCGACAGGTGACCGATTTCCTCGACGGCGATGGAGGTGGCGACGGCGCGCCGGATGACCGGCGCAATTGCGTGGCGGAAGCCCAGCTTTTCCGCCTCCTTCAGGCGCAACTCGGCCTGGCCCACCGGGCGCACCTCGCCGCCGAGGCCGATCTCGCCGAAGACCACCATGTCCGCCGGCAGCGCCTGATGGTTGAAGGAGGAGACCAGCGCCGCCGCCACCGCCAGGTCCGCCGCCGGCTCGCGCACGCGCAGGCCGCCGGCGATGTTGAGGTAGACGTCCTGGCCGGCGAGGGCCAGGCCACAGCGCGCCTCGAGCACTGCCAGTACCATGGCCAGGCGGCCGCCGTCCCAGCCGACGACGGCGCGCCGCGGGGTCGCTAGGGGCGAGGGCGATACCAGGGCCTGGATTTCGACCAGAAGCGGGCGCGTTCCTTCCAGGCCGGCGAAGACGGCGGCGCCCTCCACGTCGCCGCTGCGCTCGGCCAAGAACAACTCCGACGGGTTGGCGACCTCGGTCAGGCCGGCGTCGGTCATCTCGAAGACGCCGATTTCGTCGGTAGGGCCGTAGCGGTTCTTCACCGCGCGCAGAATGCGGTACTGATGTCCCGCCTCGCCCTCGAAATAGAGCACCGTGTCGACCATGTGCTCCAGCACCTTGGGGCCGGCGATGAGCCCCTCCTTGGTGACGTGGCCGACGAGCATGAGCGTCGCGCCGGATTGTTTCGCGTGCCGGATTAGGGCCGCGGCGCTGGCACGCAGCTGGCTCACCGTGCCCGGCGCGCTGTCGAAGGTGTCCACATACATGGTCTGGATCGAGTCGATCACCACCGCCGCCGGCGCCTGCTCGAGGCTGGCCAGGATGTCGCGCACACTGGTGGCCGCGGCGAGGCCGACGCGCGCGTCCGCGATGCCCAGCCGGCGCGCGCGCATGCGCACCTGGTCGATCGCCTCCTCACCGGAGACGTAGAGGCACCGCTCGCCGGTGCGGGCGAGCGCCGCCGCCACCTGCAGGAGCAGCGTCGACTTGCCGATGCCGGGGTCGCCGCCGACGAGCACCGCCGAGCCCGGAACGAGCCCGCCGCCGCTCACCCGGTCGAACTCGGCCAGTCCGGTGGCGCGGCGGGGGTTGGCCTCGGGCGCGCCGTCGAGGGGCACGACCTCGAGCCGGTGCCCGCCGTGCCCGGTCACCGCCCCGGGCGCCGCCTCGAGCGGCACTTCCTCGAGGATGGCGTTCCAGGCGCCGCAAGCTTCGCAGCGCCCGGCCCAGCGCGCGTGGTTGGCGCCGCATGCCTGACACACATAGCGGATGTGGGCCCGCGCCACGGCCGCCGCTAAGCCTTCAGCTGCATTTGAATCGGCCCCTCGGCACGGCCGTTGATGAACTGCTCGACATAGGGGTTGCCGCTATCGTCGATCTCGTCCACCGGGCCGTGCCACACGATCCGGCCTTCATAGATCATGGCGATACGGTCGGCAATGCGCCGGGCGCTGGCCATGTCGTGGGTGATCGACAGCGCCGTCGCCCCAAGCTCGCGCACGATCTTGATGATCAAATTGTCGATCACGCTGCCCATGATCGGGTCGAGCCCGGTGGTCGGCTCGTCGAAGAACATGATTTCCGGCGCGGTGGCGATGGCGCGGGCGAGGGACACCCGCTTCTGCATGCCGCCGGACAGCTCCGCCGGCCGCAGCTCACCCACCTCCCGGCTCAGACCGACCTGGGCCAGGGTCGCGACCGCCCGCTCCTTGGCCTCGCTGCGCGACATCGCCTGCGCCTGGATGAGGCCGAAGGCGACATTCTCCCACACCGGCAGGGAATCGAACAGGGCCGCACCCTGGAACAGCATGCCGAACTTGCGCACCACGCGCTCGCGCCCCGCCCCGCCCATGGTGGTGACTTCCACGCCGTCGATCTTGATCGAGCCGGATTCGGGCTGCAACAGGCCGATGATGTTCTTGATCAGGACCGACTTGCCGGTGCCCGAGCCGCCGATGACGACCACCGACTCGCCGACGCCCACCTCGAGGTCGAGGCCGTTGAGCACCAGCTTCGTGCCGAAGGACTTGTGCAGGTCGCGGACCTGGATCTTGGGCACGCCGGAATTGCCGCTCATTGGGCGAAGAACAGCACGGTGATGATGTAGTTGAACAGCAGGATCAGGACGGAGGCGGACACCACGGCGTTGGTGGTGGCCGCGCCGACGCCCTGGGCGCCACCCTCAGATCGGTAGCCGTGATAGCAGCCCATGAGCGCGATCAGGAAGCCGAACACCGCCGCCTTGACCACGCCGGAGATCACGTCGAGCGGCTCGACAAACTCGAAGGTGTTCTTCAGATAAACCACGGGATTGAAGCCCAGCTTCTCGATCGAGACCAGGTAGCCGCCAAAGACGCCGATAATGTCGGCCACCAGCACCAGCAGGGGCAGCATCGCCATGCCGGCGATCAGGCGCGGCGCTACCAGATACTTGAATGGGTTGGTCGACAGGGTAGTCAGGGCGTCGATCTGCTCGGTCACGCGCATGGTGCCGATCTCGGCCGCAATCGCCGCGCCGATGCGTCCGGCCACGATCAGCCCCGTCAGCACCGGCCCCAGCTCGCGGGTCATGGACAGGACGACGATGTTGGGAATGGCGCTCTCGGCGGAGAAGCGGGAAAAGCCGGTGTAGCTCTGTAGGGCCAGCACCATGCCGGTGAAGATCGCCGTCATGCCGACGACGGGCAGCGAGTAGTAGCCGATCTCGATCATCTGCGCCGCGATCAAGCGCGGATAGATCGGCGGAATCAGGCAGTGGGAGACGCTGCGCCCGGTGAACATGGCGATGCGGCCGATGGCGGCGAGGGCGGCCAGGGTGATGCGCCCCACCGGGGAGAGGACGATCATGCCCCGCCCCCGACATAGACCCGGTGATAGCGGCGCCCGAGGGCGGTGAGGATCTCGTAGCCGATGGTGCCGGCGGCCTCGGCGACCTCATCGACGGGAAGGTGCGCTCCGATCAGCTCCACGCTGGCGCCCGGCAGCGCCGCCGGCGCCGCGCTCACATCCAGAGTGATTAGGTCCATGGACACGCGTCCGACCAGCGGCACAGGGGTCTCGCCGATGAAGGCTCGTCCACGGTTGCTGAGAGAGCGAGGGTATCCGTCGGCGTAACCCACGGCCACGGTAGCGAGTCGCGCCCCACGGCGCACCCGATGCGCGGCACCGTAGCCAACGGTCATGTCCCTGTCAACGTGACGGACTTGTTGGATTCTTCCATATAGATGAACCACTTGCCGGAATGGGTTGGGATCGCCGCCATGTGCGTTGACGCCGTAGATGGCGACCCCGGGACGCACCATGTCGAGGTGATAGTCGGCACCGAGGAAGATGCCCGGCGCGTTGGCGAGGCTGGCGCGCGCCATGCCGACGACCGGTTCGAGCGCCGCGCGAGCCGTGGCGAATGCGGCGAGCTGCTCCCGATTCATCGGGTGTCGGGGCTCGTCGGCGCAGGCCAGGTGGCTCATCACCATTGCGACCGCGATGCCAGCCAGGCGCTTCGGCTCGGCGACGAGCCGGTCCACCTCCGCCGCCGACAATCCCAGCCGGTTCATGCCGGTATCCACGTGCAGGATCGCCGGTGGCGCGCGCGCCGCGGCGACAGCGCGCCAGGCGTCGATCTGGTCCAGGTCGTTGAGCACCGGCATCAGGAAGTGATCGGCGAGGGCGTCGCCGCCGCCGAGCGCCGGCCCGTTCAGGACCGCGATCGCGGCACCGTCCGGTAGGTGCGGCCGCAGCGCCGCGCCCTCGTTCGCCAGGGCGACGAAGAAGGTGCGGCAGCCCGCGCGCCAGAGCACCGGCGCCACCCGCTCCGCCCCCAGGCCGTAGGCGTCGGCCTTGACCACGGCGGCAACCTCGGCCGCGGGCGCCGCCTCGACCAGGCGGCGGTAGTTGGCCGCCACCGCGTCGAGGTCGATGACGAGCGTCGCGCCGCGGCCGGGAGGAATGCTGTCGAGTCGATCGATCACCTTAGAAGGGGACATCCTCCGGCAGGCGGTTGTCTACGGCCAGATTGCTGAAACGGGTGAAGTTTCCGTCGAAATAAAGCTTGACCGTACCGATGGGGCCGTGGCGCTGCTTGGCGATGTTGACCTCGGCCTTGTTTCTCGAATCCTTTAGGGTCTCCATGCGCTTCTGGTACCGCTCGTCGGTCTCGTGTTCCTTTTTCTCCTTGGGCTCGCGGTCGAGGTAATACTCGTCGCGGAAAAGAAACATCACGACATCTGCATCCTGTTCGATGGAGCCGGATTCGCGCAGGTCGGCGAGCTGCGGCCGCTTTTCCTCGCGCTGCTCGACGGCGCGGCTGAGCTGGCTTAGCGCCACCACCGGCACGTTCAAGTCCTTGGCCAGGGCCTTGAGCCCGCGGGTCACCTCGGAGACCTCTTGCACCCGGTTCTCCGGTCTGCGACCCAACGATGGCTGCAGGAGCTGCAGGTAGTCGACGACGATCAGACTCAGACCGTGCTGACGCTTGAGCCGCCGGGCCCTCGTACGCAGGGCCGATATGGTGAGCGCCGGCGTGTCGTCGATGAACAGGGGCAGCGTCTGCAACTTCAGGCTGGCCTGGAAGATGCGCTCGAACTCCTCCCCCTTGATATCGCCGCGGCGGATCGCGTCCGATCTCACGTTGGTTTGCTCAGAAAGGATACGCGTCGCGAGCTGCTCGGCCGACATCTCCAGGGAAAAGAAGCCCACCACTTCCCTGTGCTCGACCTCCTTGCCCTCGTCGTCGACGTCGTAGCGCCGCGACGAGGCGGCGTGATAGGCGAGGTTGGTGGCAAAGGCGGTCTTGCCCATAGACGGGCGGCCGGCGACGACGATCAGGTCCGATGGATGCAGCCCGCCCAGCATGCTGTCGATGTCGGCGAAGCCCGTGGGCACGCCGACCAGCTTGCCGTCGCGGCGGTAGGCCGACTCGGCCATGTCGATGGCGCTGACAAGCGCCGCCTTGAAGTCGCGAAAGCCGCCTTCCACGTCGCCGCGCTCGGCCAGGCCGTATAGGCGCTCCTCCGCCTGCTCGATTAGGACCGGCGCCGGCCGGTCGAGGTCGTGGTCGAAGGCGCCCTCGACCATGAGCTCGCCCAGGTCGATCAGCTCCCGGCGTAGATGGCAGTCAAAGACCTCGCGGCCATAGTCGGCGGCGGCGCCTATCATCGGCACCGACCCCGCCAAGCGCGCCAGGTATTGCGGTCCGCCGATCTCCTCGAGCTCGCCGTCCTGCTCGAACAGGTTCTTCAACGTCACCGGGTCGGCGCGCTGACCGCGGTCGATCAGCTTGCCGCAGGCGGCGTAGATGCGGCCATTGGCGGGATCGGCGAAGTGCTCGGGCAGGAGGAAGTCGCCAACCCGATCGTATTGCTTGTTGTTGGCTAGGATGGCGCCGATCAGGGCCAATTCCGCCTCGGGATTGTGCGGCGGCGTGCGGTACGCCGGCAGGCCGCCTTCGCCGTCGGCGACGAGGCTGATTTCTTGGTTGCTCTCAGTGGCGGGCATGGCGCAGCACACTATCAGCAACCCCGAGTCCGGGCGCGCGTCGCATGCGCGTGAGTCTGATGAATATCGGGGACAACAGCCGAACCCTTGGCGCTTGACAGGAACCCGACTCGGGCCGGACCGGCGCTTCGGCCTTAATCTCGCACGGGCGCGGCGGCTTGGAAAAGAGGTATCGGTACGGCGCCGGGCCGCAGGCGCCGCCTATTCGGCGGCCTGCGCGCCGGAGACCGCGTGTGCTTGCTCCCAGGTGGCGATGTAGTCGCGGGTCAAGGGCACGGCGTGGCGGCTGCGGGCGAGCTGCAGCTGGAAGACCATCTGGTCCATATGGCGGAAGGAGACCTCGCAGCCGACGAGATAGAACTCCCACATGCGGCAG
>JAZFQY010000251.1:0-2494 GCA_036445355.1 Alphaproteobacteria bacterium | reverse complement strand
GGGACCTGAAGGGTCCCGCCACCATGCAGTAGCCCGACCGCGGGTGAAGGCGCGCGTCCACATCACCCTCAAGGAGGGAGTACTCGACCCCCAGGGCAAGGCCATCGCCCACGCGCTGGCCGACCTCGGCTTCGCCGGCGTCGGCGAGGTGCGCCAGGGCAAGGTCATCGAGCTCGAGCTCGAGGCCGCCGATCGCGCGACGGCGCAGGCCGAGGTCGAGCGCATGTGCCGGCAGCTCCTGGCCAATACGGTGATCGAGAACTACGCCGTTGAGATCGCCGGCTGAGCCGCTTGCGCCGGTGCGGACCGGCGCCTAGTCTCGCGCTCCCACGAGGCTCCGTCGAAGGACGCGCCCGGGTGATCGCCGCCGTCATCGTCTTCCCCGGCTCCAACAACGACCGCGACGCCGCAGTGGCGCTGGCCGCCGCGGTGGGCCGACCGCCGCTCATGGTCTGGCACCGGGAGACCGAGCTGCCCCCGGTCGATCTGATCGTCGTCCCCGGCGGCTTCTCTTACGGCGACTATCTGCGCTCGGGTGCCATGGCGGCCCTGAGCCCGATCATGGGCGAAGTCGAGCGCCGCGCCGCGGCCGGGGCCCCAGTGCTCGGCATCTGCAACGGCTTTCAGATCCTGACCGAGGCCGGACTGCTGCCCGGGGTGCTGATGGCCAACGCCGGGCTCAAATTCGTCTGCCGGGACGTGCATGTGCGCGTCGAATGCGCCGACACGGTATTCACGCGCGGCTACCGCGCCGGCCAGGTGATCCGCTTGCCCATCGCCCACCATGACGGCAACTATTTCGCCGATGACGAGACCCTGGCGCGGCTCGAGGGCGAGGGCCGGGTCGCCTTCCGCTATTGCTCCCCCGACGGCGCCGTCGATGCGGCCGCCAATCCCAACGGCTCGCGCAACAACATTGCCGGCGTGACCGACGGGCGCGGTAACGTGCTGGGGCTGATGCCCCATCCCGAGCGCCTGGCTGACCCAGTTCTGGGTGGCATCGACGGACGCGCCATGTTCGACGGCCTCGCCCGGGCCTTCGCCGCATGAGCCAGGCGGCGGCGAGCGGCGCGCCGCCGGCGAACGACCTCATGGGCCTGAGCGTGGCCGAGTACGACACCGCCGTTGCCATCCTCGGCCGGGCGCCCAACCGCACCGAACTCGGCGTCTTCGCCGTCATGTGGTCGGAGCACTGCTCCTACAAGTCCTCCAAGCGCTGGCTCAAGACCCTGCCCACGGAGGCGCCGTGGGTGATCCTGGGCCCCGGCGAGAATGCCGGCGTCATCGATATCGGCGACGGCGACGCCGCCGTGTTCAAGATGGAGAGCCACAACCACCCGAGCTTCATCGAGCCCTATCAGGGTGCCGCAACCGGCGTCGGCGGCATCCTGCGCGACGTCTTCACCATGGGAGCGCGGCCGGTGGCTAACTTGAACGCCCTGCGTTTTGGCGACCCCGCGCACCCGAAGACGCGCCATCTGGTGGCCGGCGTCGTCGCCGGCATCGGCGGCTACGGCAACTGCGTCGGCGTGCCCACCGTCGGCGGCGAGATCAATTTCGACCCGGCCTACGACGGCAACATCCTGGTCAACGCCATGACAGTCGGGATCGCGCCGGCGGAGCGCATCTTCACCTCCGCCGCCGCCGGGGTCGGCCTGCCGGTGGTCTATGTCGGCGCCAAGACCGGGCGCGACGGCATCCATGGCGCCACCATGGCCTCGGCCGAGTTCGGTGCCGACGCCGAGGCGAAGCGGCCGACGGTGCAGGTGGGCGACCCCTTCACCGAGAAGCTGCTGATCGAGGCCTGCCTGGAGCTGATGGCGGGCGACGCCATCGTCGCCATCCAGGACATGGGCGCGGCGGGGCTCACCTGCTCGTCGGTGGAGATGGCTTCCGGCGGCGGCGTCGGCATCGAGCTCGACCTCGACCGCGTGCCGCTGCGCGAGACTGCCATGAGCGCCTACGAGATCATGTTGTCGGAGAGCCAGGAGCGCATGCTCATGGTGCTCCGGCCCGGGCGCGAGGCGGCGGCGCGCACCGTGTTCGAGAAGTGGGAGCTCGACTTCGCCGTGGTCGGCCAGACCACGGAGACAGGCCGCCTGGTGGTGCGCCAGGGCGGTGCGGTCGCCGCCGACATTCCCGTTGCACCCCTGGTCGAGGCGGCGCCGGAATACGACCGGCCGTGGCGGCCGACGCCCAAGCGACCGATCCTCGATCCGGCCCAGGTGCCCGCGCCCGGCGACCTTGGCGATACCCTGCTGCGCCTCATGGCCGCGCCCGACCTCGCCTCGCGGCGTTGGGTGTGGGAGCAGTACGACCACATGGTGATGGCCGACACCGTCGGGCGCCCCGGCGGCGACGCCGCCGTGGTCCGGGTGCACGGCACCGATCGGGCGCTGGCCATGACCACGGACTGCACGCCGCGCTATGTTCTCGCCGACCCGGTGGAGGGCGGCCGTCAAGCAGTGGCCGAGGCCTGGCGCAACCTGACGGC
>JAZFQY010000250.1:0-2432 GCA_036445355.1 Alphaproteobacteria bacterium | reverse complement strand
AGCTCCCGTTCGGGCGGGGCGAAGCCTTCGAAGGGCCGCGGCACCGGCTGGCAGCCGGCGAGGGCGAATGCCAGCAGCATGACCGGCGCGCTACGCCATAGGGACGATGGCGGCGAATGCGACGAGGCGGACATTGCGGCAGTCCCGGTGTCACTCGGCGGCGAGGGCGATGGCCGACAGGTTGCGGCCGTAGTCGGGCTCTCCGTCCCGGCAGGCGCGGCGATAGCTGAAGAAGCGCTCGGCCTCGGCACAGGAGTCGTGCGCCAGTATCTCGGGCGCGGTAACGCCGGCGGCCTCGAGACGCCGGGCGACGTAGCCCGGCAAGTCGAAATGGGGCCGGTGGTTGCCGCCGTCGACGAAATGGCGCCGGGTCGATGGGTCCGCCGCGAGAAAGGGCGCCGGGAATTCGGGCCCGACTTCGTAGGAGTGTTGGGCGATGCAGGGGCCGACTCCGGCGGCGATGCGCGCCGCCTCGGCCCCCAAGGCCTCCATGGCCGCGACGGTGCATTCGATCACGCCGGCCAGGGCGCCGCGCCAGCCGGCGTGGGCGGCGCCGATGACGCCCGCCTGCGCGTCGGCCAGCAACACCGGCGCGCAGTCGGCGGTGAGGATCCCCAGGGCCAGGCCGGGACGGTCGGTGACCATGGCGTCTGCCCTGGGCGCTCGCCCGCGGTGGGGTCCGCCCACCGTCACTACCTCTCGCGAATGGACCTGGTAGAGGGTGATCAGATCGCCTGGCCGTAGGTCGAGCGCGGCCATTGCGCGGCGTCGGTTTTCCGCCACCCGCTTAGAATCGTCGCCGGAGCCATTGCCGCAATTGAGCGACGCATAGAGGCCCTCGCTCACACCGCCGCGGCGGGTGAAGAATGCGTGGCGCACGGGACCAAGCCCGTCCAGGCGCGCGGCCGAGAGTCTCATGCGCCGTCGCCGAAGCCTTCGGGCGCCGCCATGCCCGGATGAGTCAGCGCCATCACCTGAAACAGGGTGCCCATATGCTCGTGGCCGATCAAGCGTGCCAGCGCCGCGTCCACCGCCCGCGCCACCACCGGCGCGGCGTCGGTCTTCAGGGTGGCGGCGCGGGCGTCAATCCCCAAGGCCATGAGAAACGCGCCCTGATCGACCGGGCCATGGACGCGCGCCCCGGCCTCGCGTGCGGCCCGCGCCAGGGCGGCAAAATCGACATGGGCGGTGAGGTCGCACGCACCCGGATTGGCGAATGGATCGGTGGTGCGGTGATGGCGGACCGCCTGCAGGGTGTCGCCGGATGCGCTCGCCCGGTAGCCGTAGTCGATGATCAGCGCCGCGCCGCCCTCGGCGGCGACGCGGCGGCCGATCTCACCGGCGCAGGCGCTGCCCGCGGGGCAGTCCTCGGCCACCGCGCCCAGGGGTGCGTCAGCGGCGGCGCCGGTGGGCAGCGCCGCACCGTGCACGCTCGGCACGCCGACAGTGACACGGAAGCCGCACCCGTCCGCCGCCAGGACGATCATGCGTTCGCGCCAGCCGTCGCAAGTACGCTCCACCTGACGGATCGGCAGGGCGTCGAAGAACTCGTTGGCGACCAAGAGCGTCGGGCCAACCGGCACCTCGGCGAGCGCCGCGTGCCAGGAAGGCGCCGCCGCCGCAAGCCTGGCCCGCTGCGCCGCGCGCAGCACGGGGCTGGTCTCGACCAGGTGCACGCCGAGCGCGCGCCGGAACTCGGGCGCCACCTTGTGCGCCGCGCGCAGTGCATCGGCCATCAGGGTGCCGCGCCCCGGACCCAGCTCCACCAGGCGTACCGGCGCCGGCGCGCCCATGCGCCGCCAGGTATCGGCGCACCACATGCCGATCAGTTCGCCGAACATCTGGCTCACCTCGGTCGCGGTGATGAAGTCGCCGCGCGGCCCCAGGGGATCGCGAGTGGCGTAATAGCCGTAGCGCTCGTGGCCGATGCATAGGGCCATGTAGTCGTGCACCGACATCGGCCCTTCGGCGCGCAGGCTCTCGGCTATGAGGCCGGCGAGCGGAGTCACGACGGTCGCCCTTTCATGCCCGCCGGTGCGCGCAGGGCGCGCCAGATCAGATACAGGCCGGCCAGGACCACGGGGATCGACAAGAGCTGGCCCATGGTCGTGCCCAGGGCGAGGAAGCCGAGATGGGCGTCGGGTTGGCGGAAGATTTCGACCGCCATGCGCGCCGTGCCGTAGCCGGCGAGGAAGACCCCGGTGAGCAGCCCGTGCTGCGCGCGTGCGCGCGTGAAGCGGGCGAGGGCGAAGAGCAGGGCGAACAGCACCAGCCCTTCGAGCGCCGCCTCGTAGAGCTGGCTCGGGTGACGGCCCTGGACGCCACCGCCGGGAAAGACGACCGCCCAGGGCGCGTCCGTCGACCGGCCGAACAGCTCGCCATTGATGAAATTGGCGATGCGGCCGAGCAACAGGCCGATGGGCGCGGCGCAG
>JAZFQY010000249.1:0-6651 GCA_036445355.1 Alphaproteobacteria bacterium | reverse complement strand
TGCAACGTCTTCGGCGACGACCACACCTTCCAGCGCGACGCTCGCAATTGGGCGCACGAAGAGATGCAGCACGGCGAAGCGCTCGCCAAATGGGCCAGGCTCGCTGACCCCGGCTATGATTTCGAGGCAAGTTTCCGGCGCTTCGCCGAGGTCATCAAGCTCCCCGTGGGGGCGACGGCGTCGATGCGCGGCTCGCGCTGCGGCGAGCTGATCGCGCGCTGCATGGTGGAGGTGGGCACGTCGTCATACTACACCGCCCTCGCCGAGGCCGCCGACGAGCCGGTGCTGAAGACCATCTGCGCTAGGATCGCCGCCGACGAGCTGCGCCATTACAAGCTGTTCTACACCCACATGAAGCGCTACCGGGACCAAGAGGGGGTCGGTTTATTGCGCCGGCTGTGGATCGCCCTCGGGCGCCTCGGCGAGTCCCAGGACGACGAGCTCGCCTACGCCTACTACGCCGCAAACGGCGCCGCCGGTCCGTACTCGCGCCGGCGCAGCAGCCGCGCCTACGCCGGCCGGGCCTACCGTTTCTACCGGCCCCATCACGTGGAGCGCGCCATGGCCATGATCTTCAAGGCCGTGGGACTCAAGCCCCATGGGCGGCTGTGCCTGGCGCTGACGCGCCTCACCTACCGGTTCATGACATTCCGCGCCCGGCGCCTGGCCGCGGCGTAGAGGCGAGCGTCCTCACGCCACCAGATTGAAGTGTCCGGCGGCCACGGGGCTGGCTCAATCCACCGGCCGGCACAGATGCCGGAACTCCTCCAGCACAGTCTCATAGAGGGCGCGCTTGAAGGGCACAACCAGACGCGGCAGCTCCACGATCCCGACCCAGCGCCAGGCGGAGAACTCGCCGTGCCCGGAGGCGCCGAGCTCGATCTCGCCGTCCTCCCCCAGGAACCGGCAGGCGAACCACTTCTGCCGCTGGCCACGGTAGCGCCCTCCCCACACCCTGGCCACGAGCTCGGGCGGCAGGTCGTAGGCGAGCCAGTCCCCTTTCTCCGCCAGGACCTCGACGTTGCGGGCTCCGGTTTCCTCCTCCAGCTCGCGCATTGCGGCCGCGCGCGGCGCCTCGCCGGAGTCGATCCCGCCCTGGGGCATCTGCCAGGCGCCCGGCCTGTCGTGGCGCTCGCCGACCCAGACTCGGCCGTCGCGGTTGAGCAGCATGACGCCGACGCCGGACCGGTACGGCAGCGCCGCCGGGTCGACATCGCTCATGGCGGGAGCGGCAAGGTCAGCGATCCTCCTGCAGATTGACGACCGCAGAGATCGGGCTCAGCGCAATGCCCTTCTCCTCCAGAGTCGCGATCCAGGCACGCAGCCTCTCGATGGTCACCGGGTAGTGCTGGCCCATGGCGAGGGCAACGCCTTCCTCCTTGGCCCTGCGCTCGACCTCGCTCAGATGCGCGTCGATGACGGCGCGCGAGGCCTCGCGCCTGTCGACGAAGCGGTCGACGATCGCCCGTGGCACCTCGCGCTTGGTGGCCAAAATCGCGCCGGTGCTGCGCGACGCCTCACGGCTATCGAGGAACAGAAGGCCGCGGCTCTTGAGCGTGTCGATCACCGGCTCCATGGCCTCCTGCGAGGCCGTGAAGCGCGAGCCCATATGGTTGGTGACGCCGACATAGCCCGTCACCCGCCCCAGCACCCAATTGAGTCGGTTCTGGTTTTGCTCGATCGACAACGCGGTGAGGAGGGTGTTCGGGCCGGGGTCGTTGATCGGGTAGTCGATGGGCTCCATCGGCAGGTTGAGAAGGACCTCGTGTCCGGCGGCGCGGGCGAGATTGATGAGGTGCTGCAGGTTCTGTCCATATGGCAGGAAGGCCAGGGTGACCGCACCCGGCAGGCCCTGGATCGCTGCCTCGGTGGCGGCGGCGGACCGGCCGAGGCCGCTGATCACGATGGCGACGCGCGGGCGCGGGTCGCTGGTGTCAAAGGGTCGGGCATAGACCTGCCACGGTTCGCGGCCGTCGGCCCCGATACGCGGCAAGGGCCCGAACGCGGACTGCTCCACCAGCGCCGGATCCGGCGCCGGCGCCAGCGCCACCTGAGGCGCCAGCTGTGCGGGCGCCGCCTGGGGCGCCGCCCGTGCCGGCTCCGCCGGCTCGGCCTCGCGCGCCGGCGGCTCGGGCTTCGGCTCCACGGCCGCACGCGCCGTCTCGCCGACGGCGCCCGCCGCCTCATTCGTCCGCGCCGCCGGCTGCGGCTTGGCAGAGGGCGGCATTGGCGCCTGCGCCGCCAAGAATGCGGGCGGCGCATCCTCCGGCCCGGCATCGCCCGCCAGCAGCCAGATCAGCACGCCCGCCAAGACAACGCAGAACGCGGCCCAGGCGGCAAGCAGCGAGACCGGTAACCGGACCCGCAGTAGCCACCCCCTGACGACGCTGGGTATGGAGATCACTTGCGTCCCGCTATCGACGCGGCCGTGCGCGCTCCCAGAATTCCGCACGGCCGAGCATACTGGCCCCTAATTGACCACCCGGGGTCTGTAGAGCGCGATCCCACGCAGTAGGTCCATGGCGCGTGTCAACTGGTAGTCTTCGGCATTGTCAATTTGAGTCGCGCTCGGGGCGCCGGCTTCCTCCGGCCCGTTTTCATTGGTCAGCGCGTTGCGCAGATTTTCCTCGCGCAGACGTCGACTCGTCTCGACCGGCTCCAGACGCGCTTGCTCGACAAAAATGTCGGGTTCGATCCCTGTCTGCTGGATGGAGCGGCCGCTGGGAGTGTAATAGCGCGCCGTTGTCAGCCGCATGGCGCCGGCGCCGGGAATCGGCATGATCGTTTGCACCGATCCCTTACCGAACGAGCGGGTGCCGACGACGATCGCCCGGCGGTGATCCTGCAGGGCGCCGGCCACGATTTCGGAAGCCGAGGCCGATCCCTCGTTGATCAGCACGACCACCGGCAGGCCACCGGCCAAATCGCCGGGCGACGCGTTGAAACGCGACGCCTCGCCCTCTTCCCGGCCGCGAGTCGACACAATCTCACCGCGCTCGAGGAAGCTGTCGGACACCGATACCGCCTGCGTCAGCAAGCCACCGGGATTGTTGCGCAGGTCAAGGACATAGCCGACCAGTCGGTCGCCCAGCTCCTCGGTGATATTCGAAATCGCGCGCTCCAGGCCCGGCTGGGACTGCTCGTTGAAATTGGTGATGCGAATGTAGCCGACGTCGTCCTCGACGCGCGAACGCACGGATTGAATCGTGATGACGGCCCGTGTGATGGTGACGTCGAACGGCTCCTCACCCTCGCGGCGTATGGTGAGAATGATGTCGGTGTTGACCCGACCGCGCATCCTCTCTACCGCGGCCGACAAGTTCATGCCGAGGACCGCGTCTCCGTCGAGATGAGTGATGAAGTCGCCCGTCTTCAGACCGGCCCGGTGGGCGGGCGTGTCATCGATCGGCGAGACGACCTTGACCAAGCCTTGCTCCATGGTCACCTCGATGCCCAGGCCGCCGAATTCGCCACGGGTCTGGACCTGCATATCACGGTAGCTCTTTTCGTTCAGGTAGGCCGAATGCGGATCCAGGCTGCTCAGCATGCCGTTGATCGCGGACTCGATCAGTTGTTCGTCGCCAACCTCGTCGACATAGTCGGCGCGCACGCGCTCGAATATGTCGCCGAACAGCTCAAGCTGTCGAAACGTGTTTTCCTCCGCCGCCTGCGCCTGCAACCCCAAAACAAGTGCGAAAGCCGCAGCGCCCGCCACCTTGAAAATCTGTCGCATCATCCACGCACCTTCTTTTTGCTGACCGCCAGCCACGGCAGCGGGTTGATTGGTTGGCCCTGGCGTCGCAATTCGACGTAGAGCTTCGAGTTCGTCTCCGGTTTGATCTGGTCGGGCGCGCCCGTGGTCACGCCGACCGGCTCGCCGCCCAGCACCCATTGCCCGACAGTCGCGTCGACCCGGGCCAAGCCAGCCATCAGCGAATGATATCCCTCGCCGTGTTCAATGATCAAGATAAGCCCGTATTGACGGAACCAGTCGGCGAAGACGACCAAGCCGTCATAGGGGGCGACCACCTGGGCACCGGGGCGCGTGACGAAAGTGATACCCTTGGCGGTACTGCCGAATTCGTTGCGCTCGCCGAAGCGGAGCACGATCCGCCCGCTGGCGGGCACGATCAGATTGCCGCGCGCTTGCGAGATCCGCGTCACGGCGACCGGGGCCGGCGGCGGTCGCCGAGGCGCGGCGAGCGCCAGCGTCGGCTTCGGCCTTGGGCGCGCCTTGTCCAGCGCCCGCAGGGCGCGGCCCCGTTCGTTCAGCTTCGCCAACAGGTCGGCCAGATCGGTCGCATCGCGCACGAGCTGATCGACCCGCTTTGTCGTGTCGTCGAGGGCCCCGCGGGTCTCCTGCAGCAGCCCGGCCTTCTGATCGGCGAGGTCGGCCATGCGCCGGCGCTCCGCATTGAGTTGCGATCCGGCACCGGCGAGCTCGTTTCGGCGTGCCTTGATATCCTCCTGCAACTGGGCCAGATCGGCCAACTCCGCCCTAATCGTCGCGGCACGGCCGTCCATACGCGGAATCGCCGTGCGCAACAATAGCCCGCTGCGCACCACGTCATTGGGATCGTTCGGCGTCACCAGCAATGCCTGCGGAGGGCGCACGGCCAGGCGCTGCAGCGCCATCAGGGTCATGCCCAGCTCCAGCCGGCGAGCGGCAAGATCGGCGCGTCTCGCCGCCGCCTTTTGCACGAGGCCGGTCAATTCCTCTTCCAGGCGCGAGACCGCCGCCTCGTGCCGCTGAGTGTCGCGCGCGGCCACGATCATCTCGGCGCGCAGCTGCATCAATTCCTTCTCTATCTGCTGCGTTTCCGCATTCAGTTCGCGCGCCGTCAAACGATTGGCCGTGATTTCCCGCTGCAGGCGCACGAGCTCGGCCTCCACCTGCGACTTACGTCTCTCCGATTTGCGCTCCTGGGAGAGTACCGTGGAGGCGAAGAGTGCGGCGGCGAGGGCACAAACGAGGGCACCCGCGAGCACCGCGCCAAACCGCCGCTGGGCCGCGCGCGCCACGTCACTCGGCCGCGGCTTTGGCCGCGCCGCGGGCGCGGACGATGAGCGACCGGCCCGTCATTTCCTCCGGCTGACTGAGACCCAGCAGCTTCAGGATGGTGGGCGCCACGTCGGCCAGGCGGCCATTCTGGAGGCGGACGCGCTTGTCTGACCCGCCGACAAGCACGATCGGAACCGGGCCGTTTGTATGCGCCGTGTGCGGCTGGCCGGTGGCGGGATCCTGCATCAGCTCCAGATTTCCGTGGTCGGCGGTGACGATCATGGCGCCGCCGGCCTTGACGACCGCCGCCTCGAGCCGGCCGAGGCCGTCGTCGATGGCCTCGGCGGCGAGTACCGCGGCCTCGTAGCTGCCGGTATGGCCGACCATATCGCCATTGGCCAAGTTTACGACAATCAGATCGAAAATGCCGCGTTCGATTTCCTTGACCAGGCAATCAGTTACCTCAGGCGTGCTCATTTCCGGCTTGAGGTCGTAGGTCGCAACCTGGGGCGACGGTATCAGGATCCGCTTCTCGCCCGGGTACTCGCGCCCTTCGCCGCCGCTGAAGAAGAAGGTCACGTGCGCGTGCTTCTCGGTCTCGGCGATGCGCAGCTGCCGGAGCCCGGCAGCGGCAACGACCTCGCCCAGGGTGTTGTGCAACGCAACCGGCATGAACAGGGTGGCAAGGAAGCGATTCAGCGCCGCCGAGTACTCGACCATGCCGGTGGCGGCGGCGAAGGTTACGCTGCGCCTGCGGACGAAGGCATCGAAATCCGGGTCAAGCAGCGCGGCAAGGATCTGGCGCATTCGGTCGGCGCGAAAATTGCCCACGATCGCGCCGTCGCCGTCGGCCATGCCGCCGTAGCCGGCAATGATGGTCGGCTTGACGAACTCGTCGCCGGCGTCGGCGGCATAGGACCGCGCCACGGCGGCAAGGGCGTCTTCGGCGCGTTCTCCCTCGCCCATGACCATGGCGTCATAGGCAAGCGCGGTGCGATCCCAGCGCCGGTCCCGGTCCATGGCGTAGTAGCGCCCGGCAACGGTGGAGATGCGCACGGCGGCACAGCCCTCGATGTCGGCCAGGAACCTGGTCAGGAACGCCTGCGCGCTCTTCGGCGGCGTGTCGCGGCCGTCGAGGAAGGCGTGCAGAGCGACCGGGACCCCGGCTTCGTCCAGGATGCGGGCGACGGCGGCCAAGTGCTCCTGGTGGCCATGCACCCCGCCCGGCGACAGGATCCCCATCAAATGCGCCGTGCCGCCGCCGGACTTCAGCCTGGCAATGAAATCCACCAGCGCCGGCAGGCGGGCGATCGAGCCGTCTGCCACGGCCCGGTCAATCCGCGGCAGGTTCTGGAGGACCTCACGCCCGGCACCGAGGCTCATATGGCCGACCTCGGAGTTGCCCATCTGGCCCGGGGGCAGGCCAACCGCCTCGCCCGAGGTCTCGAGCAGCGCCGCCGGACAGGTGCCCACGAGCCGGTCCCAGACCGGGGTCGCGCCGCCGGCGATGGCGTTGTGGGCGCGCTCCTCGCGCTCGCCCCATCCATCGAGTATGCACAGGACGACCGGGCGGGATGGCTGGCTCATGGGCGCTCTCGGGGCCGTGGCACGGGCATCCACCCCGCGCCGCCACTATATAGGCCCTCCGC
>JAZFQY010000248.1:0-2875 GCA_036445355.1 Alphaproteobacteria bacterium | reverse complement strand
GATGCTCGAGATTGACGTCGAGGCCTCCCTGGGCGCGTTCCGGCTCGCCGCACGCTTCGCCAGCGACGCCAGGGTAACGGCCCTGTTTGGCCCGTCCGGCGCCGGCAAGAGCACCCTCGTCAACCTGATCGCCGGTCTCACCCGGCCCGGGCGCGGGCGCATCGTAGTCGACGGTCGGGTGCTATTCGACAGCCCGCGAGGGATCAACCTACCGCCCCATCGGCGCCGGGTGGGGGTGGTCTTCCAGGACGGCCTGCTGTTCCCGCACCTGACGGCGCGCCAGAACCTGCTCTACGGCCGGCGCTTCGCGCCCCGCTCCGACCGCGAGATCAGGTTCGATCAGATCGTGGCCCTGCTCGGCATCGAGCACGCGCTCGAGCGTCGGCCGGCCTCCCTGTCGGGCGGCGAGAAGCAGCGCGTGGCCCTCGGCCGGGCGCTCCTGTCGAGCCCATCGGTGCTGCTCATGGATGAGCCCTTGGCTTCCCTCGACGCCGAGCGCAAGGCCGAGATCCTTCCCTATATCGAGCGCCTGCGCGACGAGCTGGCGCTGCCCATGGTCTATGTCAGCCATTCGCTCGAGGAGGTGGCACGCCTGGCCGACACCCTCGTCCTCATGGCCGATGGCACGGTAACCGCGGCCGGGCCCCTGGACGAGCTTCTCGGCCGCCTCGATCTGGCAGCCCTCGCGGTCGGCTACGAGCCGGGCACTGTGCTGAGCACGCGGGTAGCGGCGCACGACACCGACTTCGATATTACCCGCCTGGCGTTCGCAGGCGGCGAATTGCGGGTGCCGCGGCTGGAGGTGCCGGTGGGGTCGAACATCCGCGTGCGCATCGCCTCGCGCGATGTGGTGATCGCTACGGCCCCGCCCACGGGCCTCAGCATCCGCAACGTCCTGCGGGGCACCCTCGCGGAGGTGAGGCCGGCCGGCGGCGCGTTGGTCGAGCTCACATTGGACATCGGCGGTGTCAGCCTCGCCGCAAGCGTGACCAGGCACGCCGTCGACGACCTGGGCCTGGCACCGGGGCGCGAGGTCTATGCCCTGATTAAGAGCGTCGCCCTCGACCGGCGCAGCCTCGGCCCGGCAACCCGGGCCGCCTCACCGCCCGACCCGGGCTCATAAGTCGCGAGGGCGGCTATTTGTCGATGTCGCCGATGCACAGATATTTCACCTCCAGGTACTCGTCGAGGCCGTATTTCGAGCCCTCGCGGCCGATGCCGCTTTCCTTCATGCCGCCGAAGGGCGCCACCTCGGTGGAGATGATGCCCGTGTTGACGCCGACGATGCCGTATTCCAGGCCCTCGCTGACGCGCCAAATGCGGCCGATGTCGCGGCTGTAGAAATAGGCGGCGAGGCCGAACTCGGTGTCGTTGGCCATGACCAGGGCCTGGGCTTCGCTGTCGAAGCGGAAGACCGCCGCCATCGGGCCGAAGGTCTCCTCGCGCGCGACCTTCATCTCGGCGGTGACGCCCGTGAGCACGGTGGGCTGGAAGAACGAGCCGCCGAGCGCGTGGCGGGCGCCGCCGACGACGACCTTGGCCCCCTTGCCGACGGCGTCGGCGATGTGCTCCTCGACCTTGGCGACCGCGGCCATGTCGATGAGCGGCCCCTGTTCGACGCCGACCTCGACCCCCGGCCCGACCTTGAGGGCAGCCGCGGCCTCGGCCAACTTGGCCGTGAAGGCGTCATAGACGCCTTCCTGCACCAGCACCCGGTTGGCGCAGACGCAGGTCTGCCCCGCATTGCGGTACTTCGACGCGATGGCGCCGGCGACGGCCGAGTCGATATCGGCGTCGTCGAAGACGATGAACGGGGCGTTGCCGCCGAGCTCGAGCGAAATCTTCTTCACCGTACCGGCGCACTGCGCCATCAGAGTCTTGCCGACGATGGTCGAGCCGGTGAAGGTGAGCTTGCGCACCATTGGGTTGGCGGTGAGCTCGCCGCCGATGGCCTTAGCCTGGCCGGTGACCACGCTCAGGACCCCCGGCGGTAGGCCGGCACGCTCCCCCAGCTCGCACAGCGCCAGGGCCGAGTAGGGCGTCGCGGTTGCCGGCTTGACGATCATCGTGCAGCCGGCGGCCAGTGCGGGACCTGCCTTGCGCGCAATCATGGCGGCGGGGAAGTTCCACGGCGTGATTGCGGCGCACACACCCACCGGCTCCTTGATCACCAAGATGCGCTTGTCCGGCTGGTGCTGGGGAATGGTGTCGCCGTAGATGCGCTTGCCCTCCTCGGCGAACCATTCGAAGAAGGCGGCGGCGTAGGCGACCTCGCCCTTGGCCTCGGCCAGGGGCTTGCCCTGCTCGCTGGTCATCAACAGCGCCAGGTCGTCCGCGTTCTCCAGCATCAGCTCGGCGAGCCGGCGCAGAATGCCAGCGCGCTTCTTGGCCAAGAGCGCGCGCCAGGCGGGGTATGCGCGCCCGGCGCCGGCGATGGCGCGCGCGGTCTCGGCCGCGCCCAGCTTCGGCACCGTGCCCAGCGTCTCGCCCGTGGCGGGGTCGGTAACGTCGATCGTCTTGCCGTCGTCGGCGTCGATCCAGGTGCCGTCGACGTAGCAGCGCTGCCGGAACAGGTCCGGGTCCTTGAGCCGGAACAGGTCCGGGTCCTTGAGCCGCAACATGGGTATCCTCCCGCCGGGATGGGCTTGGATGGGGTGGCGGAGTATAGCACCGGCACGGCGCCCCGGAGGTAAGACATTGTGGTCGGGGGTCGTCGAACCGCTCGATTAGGTGTCGGTGTCCTTCGGCGCGAGGGATCGCAATTTTTCCACGAGGGCCGGAACCGAATCCGTCGCGGCAGTCCAAACCTGGTCGAGGTCGACGTGATCGTAGGCGTGAATGAGAATGTCGCGCATGCCGGCCACTTCCCTCCAAG